>JAMCUD010000042.1:0-25794 GCA_023379355.1 Thermoplasmatota archaeon | reverse complement strand
GAACGCGGATGTATATACGCTGATGGAGATTATTGGCACGCAAATCCAAACAAGTACAAACCTATGGATTTAAGTGATTTCCAGTGGAGACGAAAAAGAACTGATAAATTTATAAATAAGATTCTTAGAGCCAACGGCTACATAGTCTTGCGATTTTGGGAAACTGATATCAATGATCCTAAAAAGAAAGCATGGATAACTGAAAAGATTTCAGATGTGTTCGAAAAGTATGGTGAAGTGCGAATATTCAATCAATTGGACCGTATCGTATGAGAGATTCGAAGGGTTATTTTCTGATCTGTAGTTTGAGTTATTATGTGAGCATTTTGTGAAATCCGCTCGCGTCAGATTATGGATCTGTAATCATTAAAAATCTTGACTAATCTTTTGGTTTGGTCCTTTACTTTAATCGCTAGTGTCCCAACGCTATGCCGAAAGTATTGAGTTAAACCATTCAAATTTAGAAGATATATAATGGCTGACCTTTCGCTTGGTTTAGGGTTTCTTTAACTGGCGCAGATGGTATTCCAAAAATCTCTGATATTTCATTAAAGCTGTGATATTTGTTCTAAAGGGCTATTATCTGTTTTTCTTCTGAAGGGCTAATCTTGTTATCAGCTCAGAACTTTGTTTGATTTCTAGCTTGGCGTCTGTGGCTGAACCGAACCATAGAAGCCTACATTACTTGATGTGTTGGAACTCGCGGGGCTCGATGCTGGTGTGGTGTCCTGCTTGAAAGTTGGAAAATGCCTTAATCCCAGAGGTTCAAGCCTGTTAATGACTGCTCCAAGTATTCCGCCATTCTCACCCATATCAAAGCTGGGACCTCCGTTATAAAAAGGGATACTATCGCCCATTATTGAGATTCTACCCCTACTGAATGCATAGGGAGTTAGTAAAATTGAAGCTCTCCTAATGATGGGTACCGGTGTCCTAGCAGAGCCAACAACCGCACCACTTGAAGCAGTAATACCATTGCCTTTTGCAGCTTTAAATTTCGCCTGAACATAATTTAGTCTATTCTGTAATGGATTCGAAGCCATGTTTTAGGACTTCGTATCGAAGTAATAAGACTTTTCGTTGTGCCAGTCGACAAAAATAGATATTGCATTAAATGATATCGATAATAGTGTAGTGAACTCATATCTAAAAATATACGAATTAGTATGAACCAAAAGTTTAAAAAAATATGATGTCTTGCTTTTTATATGCCGAACACTAATTTTTTACAAGAATTAAACATAGAAACGCTTAAAGATATTGCACAGAAAGAAGGGTTGGCCAAAGTCCCTAAAAACTACGAAAAAGAAGATATCGTTAAATTCCTAGATGGTGTTTTAACAGCTCAAAAAATCAAATTTTACAAGAAAGAGTACTTCGAAAGAGTAATTGAAAGAGAGACACAAACAATTCGTGAGAAGATAAGCGAACGCGGATTTATGGAGCAGAGCAGTGAAATTACCACCACAACTTTTGATCGGAATGCCGCAATTACTGCACTATTGAGATCAAGGATCAATAGGATGGTGGTGGAACAAATAGCCAATAAGATCAGAGACGATATACCAACAGGTTCAGGCATCAACTATTGGGATAGAATGAGTGACAGAATGCTAGAAATACTGCATGATGTCTTTATTGTCAAGAAAGAGGATAAAACGGGGAGGTACTTTGAGTTTAGGTGCGCAGAATATCTGGCTGGCAAAGACAAGAACATTTCTAGGATTGGCATCGATGTTAAGAATAGCGATACTGGAAACATAGAGATGGATATACTTGGATACAGAGCAGATGAATCAATTAGGTTCATGGCTGAGTGCAAAGATAAGAAATCCGTTGAATACAAAGATATTACAGCATGGCTCAAAAGGGCTGAAGCATTATATGACAAGGGACTAAAGCTGGCATACTTCTTTTCCTCTGCTGGCTATACCCAAGGCACTATTGATAGAGTCAAGACAATGCCAAATGTGTTACAAGAAGAAGATGGAGCGTACGTCATAGATTCGGGGGGAATGTTCAAAAAGCCAAAGTACATAGTTCTAACAATATTTGACGTAAGAAATGACAAATTCATCAAGGTCTTTCCGTAGACAAGACCTTAATAATGAATCGGCTTTGAACAATAATGACTACCTGTTTCTTTGTGATGAGAAGAGAAAATTTAAAGGCCATAGAATGAAGCTCCGTTCAGGCTCTAAACTAAACTTCTGCCTATGTTCGAAACATGAGGGACATTTCCAGAAAGGAAACAGAAAAAGTAAGAGAGCTTATGCCCTAAAAATGCACAGATTCAAGGTTTTACAATAGCTATATAAGTTCTTTGCACACTCACTTAATCTTGCAGGAATATAAGGAGGTTCAAGAACAATAGGAGGCTAGTTCTCCTGCTTTACCTGTGGTGATACTGGTGCTCCTCTCAGCTGCATTTTGTTAATTGCCTTCAGCGTGACTAATGTAATTTCGGGCAATTCTCTAATGAAATCTTCATCACTCCTGCCCGGAAACTGGAACCAATATCGAAAAGCAAGTTTCTTTGGAATGGGCAACCAGAAACATCCCTCATCAGAAGAGTCAGGTTCTTGCATGAAGAGTTATTCCCTGAAGGGAATTAAGCTTTATCTTGAACTGCCTTCGTAATATATGGAGTAACAATTAATTTCAACTGAAGAAAAGTCAAAGACTTACTGAATGTTCGTCAGAAAATCTCTGACTTATGCCGTATTTTATGGGGTTTCTGTTGAAAAGCTTTATGCATGGATTATTTAATCAATTCTCATGGTAAGTACTACACGACACCTAGTTGGTACAAATCGAGGGTTATACGTAAGACTTCCCCAAGACTTTGTATCAGAAAATAGTTTAAAAGCACGGCAGATCGTTCACCTGAGCTTTTCAAGTGAACGTATGCAACTGGAAATTATTGGAAAAAATAAGAACCTGGCGGGCTGCGAGAACAATCATGAATTAAGCTTCAACGACACCATTGGCTCGGGCGAGGAACATGGGAACCATATCAACAGATAAGTTAAGTTTTTCGCCCGATGAAGATATTGAGGAATCCCCGGATGAAATTATTGACAGATTGACAGTTTATACACCACAAATAATCACAGCAAATTATTTCCCGGGTTTCTCGTGACTTCGACTTTTGGGGCTTCTTCTATATTTTTTATTATGGGCTTAACCTTGGTTCCCCTGTAGTTAATCCGAACATGCCTACCAAACTCAAAGGATTTTTCAAAAACCTCGTGATCCTCGGGAAATTCGTATTTCCCCTGTCCGTCATTTTTATCTGACATGTTTAATGCATTTTATCATCTATATTTCAGGATTTTTATGTGTAATTAAGGAGAATAGTCCCAATACATCCTCAGTAGAATTTATAAGGATAGGCTGCCTGCATACAGGTAGTTACAACTCTGCTGATGCGGCGGGCCGTCTTTGATTATGCTTGTAATCAAGGATGAGTTTATTAGCAAGTACTTGTCAATTACTCATGAGCTTCAAGAAAAAACATCAAGAATTTTACGAGAATGAGCAGATAAACAGATAATATCTCAATACGAGAGTCAAGTCTCCTATTTCAGCAGACATATGGTGGCGTAATCTCGCCCTCTACAGCGAGCTCAATGGTGTGATGCCGAACTATCATTTAGCAGGCCAAGGAAAACAGTCTCAAGGCTCACTTTCAGGATTTTGCCATCAAGATGATAGATGAAGGAAAGAAAGGTGCCTTTATTGGGAAATTCAAACACACAATAGCCTCTGGTTATCATTTAATGACATAGACTATAAGACCAGGGTCATCATCCAAAACTAGAACATCATTGAGACGATTAAAAACGAGAGATTTCCTACTTCAGATGAGCTGGCATGGATCCTCAGTAAAGCTGCTCCAATGAAGAGAGTTTCCATCTCTCTGATTGGCTTCTCGGGTTTCAAAGCTGAAGTGCTTGGCAGCTATGAGGATAGCGATAGCCCAACGCTTGGCGACATGGAGGACTTGGATATTGAAACACTTGAGTTCATTGTCACGCCTGCGAAGATAAATGTGAGGAGTAGCCTAAACAAAGCCAGTTTCAGGTGTTTCTCGTTCCTTGGTGACGAAGGGTGTAAGTATGTTAATGACTATTTGCAAGAGAGAAAAGCTGCAAGTGTGGAACTTAAATGCGAATCCCCGCTTCTCGTCCTTAATGTATCGAACTACAAAACGAAATGAAAAAACCTTAGGACAATGCTTGTCACGCGTGAGATCAGGGGCGCGATCAGGTCAGCAGGACTGACTATGCGTCCACATCCTCAGGGCATATTTTGTCACAGCTCTCGACATTGCAGAGTCTAAAGGAGTCATATCACATCCCGGGAGACAATTTTTAATGGACCACAAAGGGATACACCAGGTAGTATATTCAACAAACAAGGGGCCTCTCCCTGAGAAAATCGAGGGGGATGAGGGCTGCATACCTCAAGCCACCAGTACATTTTGAGACAGTTCAAAGGCTAAGGGATGACTCAAGGAAGGCTTTCTTGAATCTATCACATTCTCGTATCATTTTGAGATCGAGGACGATAAGAAAGAGCCTCTGCTTGACCGCGACTTAGAGACTATGAAGGATGAGCTTTCAAAGATAATCAGCCCGGGACGTGAGAGTGACGATGCTACACAAACAGCAACCAGTGACAGGGACTCTCTTACTAATTCGACAAAAGGTTCGAGGCAGATAGTGATCCCCGTTGATGCAGTCGAGACTTACTTGGCTGAGGGGTTCGAGCTTGTTTTGTTCTATCCGAAAGGAGATGAAGCGATTGTTAGATTGCCTTGAATATTAGTGATGTCATGTATACACATTAGGCAGTCAGACCGTACAATTAATTGTATATTATTTGGACCACTTGAAATAATAACCGGACACTGCACCCCGCATTCTTTTGCAATCTTACGAGAGATTTTTAACATAATGATGTCCCGGAATCAGAAAGGTATGCAGCAAAGCCTAAGATAAATTATGAAAATAGTGCATGGGATTCGCTTGTGGTTCAAGGACAGAGATGTCAGTTTTTTATAACCGGCGAAGTCAGTAGAAGTATGTATTCTGGCTGAGGATGTGGGAATATTTTTCGACTGCCTGTTGGAATGACTTGACACCGGGTTTATAAATTCACAAGTTCGAGAGAGTAGGGTCCAGTCAACTTTAGAGAAAGCAATTTCTGGATTCTTCAAAAGCGAACAGATACTTAAGTTAAAAGATGAAAGGCCATTCAAACTTGGCCCGCTGTGAGTTATTTATTTTCAATATTGTCATATAAAAAATGAAGGAGCCCTTCAGCAGCATTCACAGGGACCTTCGCAACAGCCACAAGACTTCTTCTCTTCTGTCATTAACGGATTCACCTCCTTTTGTTGAATTAAAAGAGGATATTTATTGACTGGAGTAACAGCATCTGTAGTATTTTGCTTGGATTTTTTCTATATATCCTCTGAACTGTAGCCTCTTAAGTATTCTCGAAAGAATCTCCTGGTGAATTGCTGTCTGTCTCCTGATCTCGTTGAAACCCATGGGAGTCCGTGAATGGCATACAATCTGGCATACATTTATGTCCCTTTCATTCAGACCAGCCTTCCAGTCTTTAGAACACTCAACCTTGATTCCTTCTGAGTCCATGTCCATTAAAATAAATCTGTGTATTTATTGACTACCATTTCCTGTGCTATTTTTGCGGAATGGAGTGATATGCGGATGCAAAACTCATTCCTTGAGAGCCTAAAATCCTTGCAATTTTCCGGGTTGACATTTTGGGGAAATAAACCTTGTAACTCACCCATATCATCCCTCTTCATAATTCTCGAAAGCAGCTTTCATTGATTGTTTGACTCCCGAAGGCGTGTTCGGTTCTCCTGCACAGGAATAACCTATTGTCAAAAACATATCCAGCCCTAGATAAGTGTTTATCTGAGATTCGAAAGCAAAACTTAGTGGTTTAACATTGTGTCTGAATTTTAATTGGCTTTCATTACGATCCTCGTAAATTGGATCATGTAATATATTGAAATACCCTATAAGCGGGCTATTCCTGAAAGAAATCCGAAAATAGGTGATAGATACTGCAATTTTGGTTAATGAATTAAGGATCTATCTGGAAACGAGCAAGAATGGTATCTCCACCATGACTGGATTTAAGGAAATTCAAATTCAGCATGTCAATTTCTTCGCTGTTTTATAAATAAACCGGACGTGACTTCACCAATTCATATATCCATGTATCGCATGAATACATAAGGAATGACAAACGATTTTTCCAAACTTGACTTTGCTTCGCTTTGGAATGGGCGGGAAAAGGTATCCAGAATAGAAAAATCAGTAATCCTCGAGTTTCTTGGAAAAAAGAGGCTGAACAATATAATGGAAGTGGGCTGTGGTGAGGGCAGACTGCAAGAGGAACTAGCTGAAATTTCGCAGAAGAGATTTGCAGTTGACCTCGAACCCAAGTTTCTTGAGCGTGTTCACTCTTTTGATTCCGATATAGTTACCGTGAATTCAGACTTAAATTCGCTCCCCTTCCGGAAGGATTTCTTCGATGCCATAGTGATTGTGAGGGTCCTGAATTTTCTTGAGGATCCTTATGCATCCATCGCCAAATTATCCATGTACTTGAGGAATGGAGGATTACTTATCCTCAGTTTTTACCATTACCCTTCCATAGCTTACGTGCTTGACAGGCTATATCCCCCTTCCGAACCCGAGAGTTCTGCATCTTTTCGTGCAAAAGCAGCTGTAAAGGTAAGAAAATCAAACTTTGATGAGTTTTTCTTTAAGACATCCAGGATAATAAAGGCAGCAGAGTCTAATGGCATGCAGCTTACATCCGTTTATATTACTGGACTTGGAGACTATGCTCCTTTCAAAATCCTCAATATACCGGCAATAAGGACACTTGAAAGAATAACTGCCCTGTTCGGTTTTCCTCCACATACTTTTTTGAAGTTTCAGAGTGCCTCGACAATTAAGTCACAGGAGGACTATGGAAACCCGTTCATATGCAAGGTTTGTGGAGCCGCTTTCACGGGAATCCCGGAAGAGAATCAGACCGAAGTCTGTGATCAATGCGGTTCGGCACTTGTCAATGCAAATGGGATCATCTCCTTTAAGATCAGCTGAAACTGAATTCAATGAAATTAATCTTTTTCGAATACGGAAATGAAATGATCCCCAAGATACTTCCAGGGCCAAAGCCCGGAAAGTTTTCTATCCATGCTGTTCATTTTTTCAAAACGTTTCCCTGTGAGACCGATAAATCTTTTGAAGTTTGAAGGGGGAATCAGAACCGGTACTCCCAGAGATCCGACCAGTTTGAAATGTCCTTTGAACATGGAATTGAACTCACCCGGGCTGAACGAATATACATCTATGCAGAATCTGGAGTGCCCTTCTGGAATGGGGTTCCTAAGCCTCCATGAAAGCCTGTCGAAGTGCAGAAGAGTGAGGTTAATGAGCAACTCTGAAATGCAGAACTTGTTGTAAACTCCAGCTATGAAATGACCACCTTTCCTGAGAAGATATTCCAAAATGGGCGGAATTTTTTCAATTTCCGCGTCGCAATTTAAGGCCCCGAATGTGGAATATATGAGGTCAAAGCTTTCCGGACCGTAAATTTTGAGAATCTCAGAGATCTGAGATGCTCTCAGCTTGAAAGTGGAGAGATTGTGGTTCAATCCGGCCGATTCTGCCTTTTCCTTCACCTTCCGTATCATGCCTCCGGAGATGTCGACTGCAACGACACTGCATCCACTTTTCAATACTTCCATAGTCTCGGTGCCCGAACCGCATCCGATCTCCAGAACCTGGGATGGAGGTTTCACATACTGGAATATGGTTTCAAGCGATCTTTCGCGAAGCAGTCGGTTGATCCTGTTGCCGAATATGTGTTCGTCATAATTACCTGCTTCACTGTCAAATTCCTCTTCAAGCCATTCAAAGTAACTCTTTTGTCGAGGCTCTGATTTACCTGAGATATCTATTTTCAGATATCTTCCAGGATGGCGAAAGTAACGATTGAAATATGTATCCCCATACTTTTTCCTGAAGTTCGCCTCTACTTGACTTTTTTCTTTGTCGGAGGTGATCAGCGAAGCGTATCCAGCAAATTCCCGGTCACCTATCTTCAATGAGGTTGTTCCGGACCTCAGAAGGTGAGAAGGCCACCTGGAATCAGAATCAGATGAGATCAGAAATACATATTGTCCCTCAGAAATGAATGCAAGGTCAACCTCTGATTTTTCAAGCTTAAGGGTGACATGGTCAGAAGCCTGAAGGTTTTCATTGATAGTTTCTTTTATCATTTTTCCTTCTTGCCCTTTCTCAATAGCTCCCGTTCATCCATAAGAGCACTGTGTATCTCAGGAATCTCATAGTCCAATGCTTCGACTATAGTGTCACCCGCGGGCCTTCGCATCAAAATCAGTCCCCTCCTGGAGATCAGGAACAAGAATGATTGCTTCTCGGTGTCAAAGCCAAGGCAAATCCCATGGTTTGAGAACAGATATTTAAGCGGTAGACGCTCTGAATAGATTTTCACGGCCTTTCAGTCCTCCATTTCATTTAATATGGTGCCCTCAATCTAGTCTTTCACCCTGAAAACTCTCTTCGATCAAATGAGCCAAACTTTTCCGGGTTTAGGTAACCTGAAAGCAGTTTTATGTAGAAAATGGGAGAATAAAGGTAGTTTCGAACACTTCCACTGTTAAGGTGCATCATATATATTATGGGAATTGCATATGCAAGTTGGCGGATGTGCCTTCCAGGAGTCATTCTTATTTGTGCCCCCTGCCACTCTGACCAGTACCTGTACCTCCTATATGTTGAACGATGCACCATGGCATCCCTTACATACCTTACTTTCAATGACTTTGTCCTTAGGCACTCCTGGAGGTAAAATGTTTCTCGTCCCTGTATTATATCCGGCATATCCAGGTCCATAATATCTCTCCTGCGGAACATTGTTAGACCGAGAGGAAGACCGTAAAGGAAGTCGTGGTCCCTGCCGCACCCAACAACGGCTCCGGTTGATCTGTCAGCAAGATATCTTGTGGCAATATCAACAAAATCATTCTTTATCACTTCAATGTCCCCATCCACAAAGAGAACATATTCAGAAGTGGACTCACTGATAAGCATCTTTGTTGCATATCCAAGACCGACCTCCTCAGAGTGTGTTTCTCCCCCCAGGGATTTGGCAATTTCTGCTGTTCCATCAGTACTGTTATGATCTGCCACTATAATCCTGTTGAACGGAATATTATCATGTATTGATTTGAGGCACAACCCAATGGTTTCCGCAGAATTGAAAGTCCTGATCAGGACATCAGGGCGCCCTGTTTTAAGGCTTTGCATATGATTAAAAAGAAACGTTGATATATTTACTTTGTGAATCCTTGTCAATTCATGACACGATGCAGATCCCGGACTGTTTCCGTAATCAACCTCAGAGTTTCTGTCCTGAATTCAAGAGGTGCCTGACCTGAAAAGATCCTGGAAGGCTGTCGTTGTTATATTCACCCTTTCAGTACTGCTTTTCTCCATACCTGCTTACTATTCCATCCAACCGGGCTATTCGAATACCCTTATCCTGAGCTCCGGAAACCACCAGATAAAGGTTTACCCCGCGAATATCTCAATGGGAACCTTTCAGTCAAATTCCGGAGAGATAAAGTTCCAGGTTTATTCGCAAAACTATGAGAACTATACTCTTGACGTTCTGGCCTTTGAATACGCAGACAGCCAGTGGGTCAGTGTTTACAGCACCGCCGTCCATGGAAACCTATACTATCAGTTCACGACAGACATTCCATCCCGGTACATAAGTAATGGAACCATTGCCATTGAGCTGGAAATAAATGGCGGTGCTCCTTTATATATGCATTTATCAGTGAAAAGGACCAGCCTGCCATATGTGCTGGAGGCAATGTTTTATTCCTCACTGGCTCTTGCTTTTGTAATTCCTGTTATCGCCGCTGCAAATAGAAAAGTCTTGCTTTTACCAGTTGCAATTTTGTATGGGATGATTGCTGTCCTGCTTGGACAGCGTTATGATCTGTTTTTCATGATCTCATCAGGCTTACGCCTCTTCCATTCTGTCGATCCCTACATAGCCTCCAGTCAGCTCCCTGGTCCACTGAAATGGGCATATCCCCCTGCGTTTCCTTATTACAGTCTGTTGGTGGATCGCTTAGTTTTCGCCCTGGACCCGGGCAGGATTCCTTCCAACGCCTCCCTGAATTATATCGGTGTGAGATATGGAAACCTATACTCGGCATGGAAAGCCATTGCAGCCCTTCCGCTTTACGAACTTTACGCAGCAATCAAGATTCCAATGGTACTGTCTGTGTTCGCATCCTATGCCTTTATAAGGAAAATGAGCCCCCTCAAGGGAAGAATCTTTGGACTGTGGATTCTTAACCCTGCGGTTATACTGATTGGAATCGCCTGGGGCCAGATAGATGCAGTAGCTGCCTTCTGTATGATAATGTCAATCTATTACTTCAGAAAGTCGAGAACATCATATTCAGTTCTATTTGCCTCCATAGGTGCAATGATCAAGATTTTTCCGGTTCTTTTGATACCGTTCATATTAGCTGCCAGCAAGCATAGATCCCGTGACACACTGATAGTATTGGCAATGCTGGCTCTGGTCCTCCTCCTTTACTACTCGGCTGGAAATTTCCTAATGAATATTGCGACCCTTTTCTATTCAAGGGCTTCACCCACTTTCAACGGCGTATTCTTCGTTAATGGGCTCTCATGGGAGGTTGTGGTACAAGCCCTGAAGATCACAGAATTCCCTTCGCTGTTCCTCTATCTTTTTGTTCCAGCCTATTTCATTCTTGTAGGGATTTACTGGAAAACCAGGAAGTATCTGGAGTCCTTCATCATAGTGTCATTCCTGCTGTTTTTCCTCACCTACAACATAGTGAATCCACAGTATATGATCTATCCGGTGGCACTCTACCTGATCCTCGGACGAACAAAGGAAGCCATTATCCTCTCAATAATTGCCGTTGCATATATATCGGTCAGTTCGACCCTGTCTTTCTTCCTGAATCCTGAGTTATCCTACAACTATCTCTCTTCTGTGTTCGGCCAGACCCAGAATTTCCTGTTCTCATCCATTTACGGGAAGGTCGCACTTTATGCGGTCATATTCTCTTCAAATGCCATATTCCTGTATTTATTGATAAGAGAGGTGATTCTCCGCAGAAAAGCTTCAATACCCGATGGAACCGGGTATTCAGCACCGGATAATATTGCGTGACGTAGCTGTGTTTTAATGTAAACAGATAAGCTACTTCGATGTCCTGACATCGGGATTCACTATCTTCCACTTCCTCATATCCACCTTAAGCAGAAAATCAAGCCTTGAGAGGAGTATGCTTGTGAATTCCACATAAACGGCAAGAAATAGCAGGAATATTTTCCCCGGCTTTCCATCTATGATCTTCCGGATAATTGAGATCGATTCCCTGATGTTCCTTGCAGATTCCAGGCTGAAGGACGAGGTACTCCCGAAAAGTTTCAGGCACTGGAGGTGACCGTAATTGACTCTTACTCTCTGCTGCAGAAGACGGATGAAACTCCCGGGAGTTTCATTGCTGACGATTGCCTCCCTGCAGTATACGATTCTTTTGCCGCTTGAAAATATCTGGCTCCCGATATACTCATCATCGTTTATGAATCCCTCTGGAATTGCGGGGGGAGTTCCAATTATGAGCTGGAATTCACCGCCACAGAAAAATGTTCCAGCATTATCCCTCAATGAGTTGAAGATTTCATGAGTACTCCATATTACGGCCCCAACCTTCTGTGCCAGGCTCTTTCCTTGAACTGGCACCACTCTTGGTATTATAAGGCCTACATTGCTATCCGCCATCTTCAGAAGTTTTGATGGAGTCTCAGGGTTAAACCTGACATCGCCTGAAATGATGAACACTTCTTCTCCCCTGACCTCTCTGATGATCCGGTTGTAAGATGCAGTCTTGCCAAGCCGCCTTTCCTCGTGGAATATCTTCACCCTGCCATCGTTTTTACCCTTCAGTCTGTCTGGCAACATTATATCACCACCCATTGCAATGAGGATTTCGTCGAAAGGCCAGACCTCTGAACCAGAGATAATGTAGTCGAGGTCCCTCTGACTGCCGTAAGTGAAAAAAATGGCTGACCTAGTCATCTGTCCACTCCCCTGATTCTGAAAGTTTCCTGTATTTTTCAGAATCCAGGATCAACCTGCCCGGGTCCATCACAATATGATACACCATTTCCGGCTGGCTTGTTAGTTTAAGGGAATTGAATCTCAATTCCTTCATTTTCTGCAGCGGAGACATCATAAGGAATAAGGCCATGTTTATAAGGCCCATGAAAGACCTGGAAGACACCTTATTGGAATTATGCGATGATTCTGGATCTATTCCGTTACTCCCACTGATTTTCCTTCTCTGGAGAAGTTCAAGATAAAACTCGTGTCCCTTAACGGGAATGACATGCATGGCGTCCCGTTCCTGGAGAGAGTTCAGGTCCTGAAATAAAATGGTCGCATTTTTCCTGTCCAGCGACAATGAAAGGCATATATCCTCCATTCTCAGTATCCTGCGTAACAGGAATGCCCAGACAAGTTCCAGCCACAACCAGCCATTCTTTGCTATCAGGAAGATGTCTATGTCGTCTTCAGGTTTAGGGCTATAGGAGACTGATCCAGAGATTCCTATGAACTCAAGGTGACGATTCCATAACCTTTCAGAGAAATCCCGCGCCATCTGAATCTTGGCGGAAGCGCCGTCCGTCGTTGCGAATTTATCCCGCATAGTCCAATACCCACTGGTTTAGATGGTTATCTTTCCCTTACCATGTCTATTATTAACATGACTTACTCTCTTTATTAAGATGCTGGTTACAATTCTGAATATTCTCAGGCCCCCTGTTTCATGGGGTGATGACCCTATGTACTCCAGGACTATCTGGTCGTGCGATTGACGGAGTTCATTTCGCCTGTGTGCCCACATCCATTTTCCTTGTGTTT
The DNA here is from genome assembly GCA_023379355.1 of Thermoplasmatota archaeon. The sequence continues at coordinate 12,726 of JAMCUD010000042.1, read as the reverse complement.
TCCAGAATTTAATCCCAACAGTCTCCTTTCCTGTTTGTCATTTTCAGAATGGTTTATCAATCACGTCAAATGAGATGTCCCTCTTTATGTAGTCAAGAAACCCAAGACCCACCGCCAGAGCCTCAATGGAGCCTGACACATAGATGAGAGGAAGCACCAGGAACCTCATCCACGACCTTTCATAGCCTGACCGGTCAGGTATCACCCTGTTCTTGTGATACCCTTCCTCATAAAGCCAGAGCTGATAGGAGAAGTTAAATGACCACACGGGCAGAAATAGAAGGGATACCGGCAGGGCCTTTGTTGAAATGATAGCTGAAATGATCAACACTACCAGAATATACTGCATGGGACTGAACATTGTAAGGGCAGCATACACCATCAGAGGGATTTTTATTGCCTTTCTATTCTTCCTGTTGAACGCGAGGGAGATTATTCCGCAGTACCACCTTCTTCTCTGCTTTATAAAATCCCTCAACGTTTGAGGGCTTGATCCCTGAACACGGGAGTTAAGGAAAAAACTTCTTTTTCCGAATTTCTTGGCGAATTCCAGACCGAATGCGGTATCTTCAACCTTTGTGGGGCCAAAATCCCACCCTATCTGATCTTCAACGCTGGCCCTTACCAGAAGATGCTCCCCGTGAAGCCCTGCCAGTGGAATGTGCAGGAAACCGGTAAAGAAGTAGAATCTGGTGAGGTCATCAGAGGGCCGTACTGAGTCGGCGATTTTGCTGATCCCGGATTTGCTGTAAGAATGAGGGAAGGTTAGGATGCCCTGTGCGAGGTCGTAGGCTTTGCTTTCGTTATTGATGAATTCAGCTATTGACGCCATGGTCTCCCCGCTTACTGATGTGTCATCGTCAAGATGATAGATAAATTCATTTTCCCCGGATTCGCCTGATTTTCGCCTTTCCTCTTTGGCATATTCCAGTGCCCTTGCTTTGGAAACTGCACCATTTCTGCACTTGAACCATGACGGAACGATGATTAGCCTTGCGTTCCTCCTACCTTCGAGGGCCCTCTCTATCTCTTCCTGACAGGGGGAGGGATCATCAATAACCACGTCAACCGTAAAGTCATCAAAGTATTCTGGGGAATACTCATAAATTGAAGCAATTACACGATTAAGGGCTGACAACACCCCGGCTGTTCCCACGGTTGGTATAACCACATGGAGCCTTCTTTGGCATCTTACAGATCCAGAAGGAGTGGAAAGTTTTCTGGATTTGAATGCCCCTAAGATCCCAAGAACTGCAGCGGGCGTGTAAAGGGACCAGAGAATGCTGATATATATGTTGAAAGGATGATCCTCGGTTCTCCTTACGATGAGGAGAAGAATGGCAAGAATAAATGAATATAGGATGACAAGATTGAAAAGACTCAACCCCATGCGGGGTGACCTCTCCAGTCCATCAGCCAATTGTTGCACCCTTTCCTACGATGTTTTTCCAGCAGAGCGTCTTCCCATTAGGCAGACCGCAAATGTCACTATGTAAAGGACAAACAGAAGATCATAGAGGCCAGGAATATAACTGAGGCTCCCCGGGTATTTTGTCACTCCGAACAGATAGGTTGCAAACTGGGTTGGACTTGAAAGGCCCACCTCACTGTATGTTGCTATATCTGCAACCATGAAAAGAGCTATAAGCAGAGAACCCACAGCGCCAGTGGTGAGTATTCCGCGGTTGGGACGAGCCAGTACTATTACCCCTCCTATCAGGGCGATTATGCCAGTGATCAAAAGACCGTACCAGTGAATGAAATAGGGTTTCGTGATTCCAAAATCGGTTTGGAGATTCTTGTCAGTAAACAGTATAGTCAGAGTGACCACAAAGTCTACGAGAAATATGATCCCAATCAGTCTTTTGCCACTGTTACCATTATTTGCCATTGCATGTTTACCCAAATATTGTATTTAAACTTGATTGAACTAATATATAATAACCAAAATAATATGTTAACAGGAACTCACTTGAGATGGCATTTACATTCTTCAGGCCAGTAAAACCGCCTCTTACGGGACCTTGAAATACACATCTGACCCTGTAATCGTAACATTTCAAATGTTCAGTACTCTGAATCGTAAATATGAGGTGAACGTTGTGAAACTCTTTTCCTTATCTGCGCCTCTGCATTGCCGCATTCGAGACATCTCTTACTGATGATATACTGAATGCTTCATTAATGCAGGCGGAATAAGAATGAAATGTGAAATTAATATAAATATAATAATATGCAATTTGAATTTCAGAAATTTATATATATTAATGACACCCTAATGACATATGGAAACAACACGAGGAAAACCAACCCTCATGAAAGGAGCTCTGGGATTCTGGCCCATGGTTGGGCAGACAATAGCTTTCACAGCACCTCTTTCATCTGTCGTGACTTCCCTCACTGTTTCTGCAGATTATGCAGGGGCAGCACTCCCGCTCGCCATACTGATAGCTGTAATAGGAGGGATGATCTGGCTGAACACTCCATATCAGTATTCGAAGAAAATAGCCAGCGCAGGTGGATTTTATACGTTCACTTCCAAGGCTGTCGGCCCGAGATATGGGATTTTTGATGGGCTTGTCTACCTCTTCTTTGAGTACGCCATACTTGCAAATACTACTCTGTTCTTTGCAGGAGTGCTTCTCCCGGATATAACAAAAAGCTATTTTGGATTCACAATGCCATCTCTTGCATGGATTCCCATACTCATAGTATTCGTCCTTATTTTCACCATTATTCCATCGCTGGGGATCAAACCATCTGTGAAGTATTCACTTGTGGGCGCGCTACTTGAGATTTCCATCCTTGTTATACTCGGGGTCACCATTATCGTTCTGAAGGGCCCGGCAAATACAACCTCTGTCTTTATCCCAAACTTCTCCGGAGGTTTCGGGCCATTCTTTGAAGGGGTTGTGGTGGGCACATTCCTTATGACCGGGGCTTCTGGAGCAGTTTACATAGGTGAGGAGACCAAGACCCCAAGAAAGACAATCAAGAAGGCAATGCTGGTCAGCTTTGCCCTGACAGGAACAGTTTTCTTCCTTGTTTCATATGCCTTCACAATTGGCTGGGGTCCGGCAAACATGTCCACGATTGGAAACCACCTGGTACCCGGGTTGATTCTTGCAGACAGATACCTTGGCCTCCCCTTCGTAACAGTCATGACTGTGCTGCTCATAAACAGCCTGTTTGTGGCAATGGTTGCACCGCTCAATGTGCTTGGGAGAATATCCTATTCATTCTCAAGGGATGGGGTCATGTCGAGATGGTTCGGGAAGATTGAGCCTAAGAGCAGAGTACCGAGAAACGCCATTCTCCTGATGGGCCTTTCAAGCATGGTACCGAGCATAATTGCCGGTCTTATACTCGGCCCCTATACCGGGTTTATAGTCCTTATTACCATTTCGAGCCTTTCTCTTTATGCGGGGCATATCCTGAGCAATACCGCACTTCCATTCTACTTCAGGAAAATCAGGGAAATGAAGGTATTGACACACATAGTTCTTCCTACTATTTCCTCAATAGTTCTTGTCTTCGGTATTTACTACAGCGTTTATCCGCCAACCACGGAATACCTCATTGCAATAGTGGCAATGGCCATAGTGTTGACGGTAGCCCTGGTGCTTCTGGGAATTTTTGCCTCAAGACACCGGGGGCACATGGGACACATAGGTCAGAAAGAGGCAGAATATCAGAAACTCCCCGAGAACACCCCAGAGGTAAGAGGAGGGAATTAATTCCCTTTCCCTGCAATTTGCATTACTTTTTATAAAAACATATTAAATCAGGCAATCTTCGTGGCGCCAGATTCCTTATTTTCAATGTTCCACTTAACAAGAGTCCTAGCAGTGAGAAGCAGGAGAGCGACGATTATGAACACGACGATGAGGAGGGTGCCACGAAATGTGATGGTATCCACCAAAAATCCTCCAATCAGCGGGAGCATTATTCCTACAAACATCATTATTGAATAGAAGTAGCTGTTGGCAATATTTCTGTGTTCCGGCCTGAATGACCGGCTTATGGTGAGAACGGAAAGTGGGTATGACAGTCCATGAGGAATGCCGAGCATTATCAGGGAAACAGAAAATATGAGAACATTCCTGGACATTATCATAATGGCTATACCCGCAATTGACAGAGCCATTGACCCTAACATGTACCTGCCAACGCCCTTTGCTGGCCTTATGAAGAGAAACAGCCTCGTACAGAATGACGCTGCAAAGAATATCGAGAACAGTACCGACACGAGGGAGAGCGATATCCCGAATGTATCCTTTTCATAGATTCCCGCAAATGTAAGGAGTATGGCGAATGGAATGTTGTAGGCCATTACATTGAAAAGAGAGACCTGAAACCCGTGGTTTCTTAATACATCTGTCCTCTCTCCCTTCCTTCGATCTTCCGGAAACTTAATGAAAACTGAAAGGATTGTCGCAAGCAGGCCGAACATGGAGAAATCCAGGAACACCGTTCTGAGGCTTACAAAGGTCAGGAGATAAGACTCCAGAATTGGACCGCAGATGAGGCTCAGGCTTAGAGATACGGTATAGAGTGCAAGCACCCGCTCTCTGAGAACTGCATCCTTGAAGAGGCTCGCGGATGTTACAAGATTCGGCATTATGAGGCCGAGGATCGCGCCAGCAGAGGCGGTTACTATCCATACGGAATACGGGGTTGAGAGATAGAACAGGATCAATGCCACTGCGTAAAGTGCGTTTGCCAGCACAAATGATATGCGCCTGGCAGAACTCTTGAGTTTGGCGTTAATGAATGTAGTGGAAAGGAAGGTCGACACCGAGGAAAGAGCACTGATTATCCCCACCAGGGTCTGAGAAAATCCAAAATCATATCTGACGAGAAGTGGCACTGATGTCATGATCAGGTTATTGCTAGCCCTGACAGAAAATGTAACAGACAGTATCACCAGGACTGCTTCAATAACAAGCAGTTTTGAAGGATTGGATCGTTCCATTTACTTATTTACCTCGCCGATGGTTTGTGTTTTTAAAGGGCAGTGGATCATCTGATATACAATTTAGCATTTGTGGGAAGTTGACATTACTGCAGCCGATGTCACACTTATTTAAATCAGTTATAAGACACTGAACCGGATAGGCGCCTTCCGCATTGACGGCAACCGGTATCATCGTCCATCATCCTTTTCAGGAGAATTCTGATGCCTATGATCTGGAAAAATTCATTAATCACAATCCGTTGTTACAGGCGTGCTTACTGAGATCACTGAGCTATATGGAAGATCGGTATACAACCCGCAGGGAGTGCTGATAGGAGAGATTTCAGATATTATCATGGATATGGACAGAGAGGACGTCTACGGCCTTTATCTGGAGAACCCGAATTCAAAAATCGTTGAAAATGGAGCTGCCATCTCCATACCCTTCAGGTGGATTCAGGCAATAGGGGAAATAGTGATTTTGAGGAGATTCCCCCAGGCAGTTAAGGCTCCCGAGGAACATGGAACTTATCTGTGAAGGTAGTAGGCATCAGAGTCTGAGGAGACGTTCACAAAGCCATATCTTTCAAACTGGAAGACCCCCCTCTTCTCTATTCCATTAGGCTCAATCTTTCCTTCATCTGAGGTACCGTCCGTTCTGTAAACTTTGAATGGAAGTGAATTAGGCGGCCCCCAGTGCACGATTTTCAATCCCTTTACCAGTTCAGTTCCTGAGAATTCCGCCTGATTCCCATTCTTCCTGATGTTGCAGTAATCCTTGAGCCTGAATATATCGCCATCCTGAAACCCGTCCCAGTCATCTTTGCTCACTGAAACTAAAGGATTTGCACCAATATCGTAGGATCTGAAACCCATTGCTGCATTGGTGGGATGGTTGGGAAAGCTGACTTTTCTTGGGGCGGCCCCATGAATCCTTATCTCAACAGGGTCCTTCACATAGAAAAGCCTCGGAGTCGTGGGCTCTATTATACCCCTGTCAATGGAATCAAATATTTCCTTCGAAAACTCGGAATCTATCTCCCTGATTCCAGAATCAACCCAGTATTTCCTGAAGGTCTCCTTCCTGTATCCCCTCTTCCTGAATGCCATCAGTGTCCCAAGCCTTATATCGTCCCATCCAGAGTATTCACCTGCCATTATACCCTTTTTAATGATCGATGTTTTCAGGATCACATCTGGAAAGTCCACCAGCCCATAGTGGTAGTATTCAGGGAGTTTCCATTTATTGTAGTGGAATATGTATTTCTGCTTCTCGGTGTTGTTGATGTGATCCTTCCCCCTTATGACATGTGTGAGTCCCAGCAGGTGATCGTCAACGGCCACGCTGAAATTCATAAGCGGATAAAGCCGGAATTTTTTCCCCTGTCTGGGATGTGGGGCGTCAATGATCCTGAAGGCTATCCAGTCCCTTACAGAAGGGTTTGGGTGATCCAGGTCCGTTTTCATTACGAACACAGCCTCCCTGCTTTTCATCTTTCCCGATATGGCCCTCTCAATCTGATCCAGATTCTCCATAGGGGAAGTATCCCGGTGTGGGCATGCCTGAGATTTCAGGAGCATTGATTTGAATGTTTCAGGCTCACAGGAACAGCAATACATCTTCCCCATTGAGATCAGGTTCCTGGCTTCCTCATAATACAGCACCATTCTATCTGACTGGATCACTGTTTCGGTGACGTTGACACCAAGCCATTCTAGGTCCCTGGGGATCTGTTCATATGCCACCGGGTCTATGTTCAGCGGGTTTGTGTCTTCAATTCTCAGAATGAGGTCGCCGCCGTATCTCCTTACATATTCATCATTTAGGATAGCCATTCTGGAGTGCCCTATGTGAAGCGGTCCGGACGGAGATGGAGCCAGCCTCATGACAACCTTCCCCTTCACGTTCCTCAGTTCCGGCAGACGATGCTCCTGAACCTTCTTCTCCTTCCTCGTTGACTCTGGAAACTCCAATCTGGCTATTTCAGCCTGATCTTCCGGCGACATTGAATTTATTTTCGCCACTGTTTCGGCTATAAGGGGCATTATCTCCCCCACGCTTGATCTCAGATCGGGGTGCTCTCCGAGGAGTCTGCTTACAACAGACCCCGTATTTGCCTTTCCCTCATGATCAAGGGCATTTGAAAGGGTATGTTTTTCAATTTCCTTCCTGAGTGTGGACTTCTCCATCAAGAAACTCCTCCATTAAGTGTTTCAGATCCTCTATTCCCTGGCCAGTGGAGGCAGAGACAGCGATGTCGCATACCCTTTCCTCTGTGAGATCTGACTTGGCCTGTACCGGTATAACTCTTTCGGATAAAATTTCACTCACTTCATGAAGCAGTAATCTCTGCTGCTCCAGCGAATACCCGGCATGTCCGGAGGGATCAAGAAGAAATATGATTATTCCCTTGATATGCCGCAGGGCAAGAACAGCCTTCATTTCCATCTGGTTTCTATCCTTCATGGGCCTGTCCAGTATTCCTGGAGTGTCGATCAGCTGGATCCTCTCATTCCCTATGAGAGTATATCCAACTGATATATTTTGGGTAGTAAAGGGATATGGTGCAACTCTCACAACATTACCTGTAATTCTGCCGAGAAGGGAGCTTTTCCCAACATTTGGCATCCCTGCGATGATGAATGTATGCATGTCCGGATCTATGTCCGGGATTTTTCTCATCTCGTCCCTGCATTTCCCCAGGAATGAAAGGTCCTTGTCAATTGCCTTCAGCATTGAGCTGTAACGTCCGTAGTATTCGTTCATCAGCTTTGTCAGCCTGGTAGCTTCCCTGGTTCTCTTCAACCTGCCAATGATATCGGTGGAGAGTTCCACAATTCTTTTGGATGCCCAGTTTACATTCCCCAGACTGAGCTTATAAGCATCTATATCAAAAAGGAGGTCAACAAGTTCCCTGTAGAATGGGTGAACGTTCCAGATTGAGGGGAATTTTTTGACAATCTTGTTAAGATGACCACAGGTTATTGCCTCTATGGTGGAAACGCGATCTATGATCTCTTTCCTTATCTTATCCTCCAGCTTGAAATGATACGGTTCAGTTATCTTTGAAGCCTTCAGGAATGATTTGTCAATTATTTCCTGGCTCCTCAGCACGGTTGGAATTCTATTAAACATTTTATTGAAAGCCCTTTTATGAAGATTTGAAATTGGATTTGATTTTCTCAAGCTCTTCAGGCTTGAGTTCCTGAATCTGGTGTGCATATTTCATGTGCATCTTGATTCTTGGCAGGAGATCCTCCTGCCTGGCCCCTTCAGATTCAAAACTGCAGGTGTAACCAAGATCTGAGCATCGGTAATGGTAAGTTGCCATGGGTACTGATTTATAAGGTGTTAAAAAAGATGTTGTGTTTACTGTGATACTGAATTCAAGTGAGCTCAGGCGAAGTCATGCCTAAACAGTTCAGAATGGTTATATCGAATAACAATATTTCTTTTTTATGAGTACTGATCTGCGGGTTAAGCTTACCGAAAGGATCAGCTATTACAGGGAAAAATTTGAAGAAACCACCGATTCAAATGACAGAAAGAAGGAGATTGCAGGGGAAAAGTTTTCGAGATTATGCGAGATAAAGAGCGATCTACTGGAATCCGAACATTTAGTGGAATTTTTGAAAAATCTTCTGGAGGATTAAGATGAGCCTGCCCTCGGACATGAGGATCAGAGAGATCTCGAACCTTGAGGACGTGGACATTAAAAACATCGTAAACCATTATGGACAGTACAGCGACCTGATCGAAAAGCTTGACATCATTTTCGAAAAATACCAGAGGGCACTGAAAGAGGCAGAGATGCTAGACAGCAAGATCGCTTCCCTAACCTATTCTAATTACGAAACATTCATGAATACCCATATAAATGCCATAATGCTCAGCGCCCTGAGGGCCAAGGCTAAACTCATGGGAGTAAAGCTGAACAGCGGCCTTTTAACGAGGATTGAACGGATACTTGACAGTTATCTTCTCATTACTCATTGAATAGGAACCTCAAAGGTTTAATCGCCGTTTGCTATGTATAAATCATGCTTGTAGAAGATCACAGAAACATCTCATGTGGCGGAGATCCATTCAATTACCTTAAGAGTGTCATGAAAGCTGTTTCCATTCAACTGGATCAGGGACAGGATGCAAAAATACTCCTTCTCAAGGAGAAATTCCCATATACCAGGGGAACCTTTGAGGGCCTTGCGAGAACCACCGGACTGGTACTTCAGGAGGTTTCAGAGAAGGAAAACGAGGTCATAGTGAACGTGAGGAAACAGAAGAATTGAGATCCCATTACCATAAAATTTATTTACTCAGACACATAAGAGAATTTTGAAATAGTATAAAAGAAGCTGGTTTTCATGGAAAATTATGATTCATCTCAAATTCAGATTTTGGAAGGACTGAAAGCGGTAAGAAAAGTTCCAGGGATGTACATCGGTTCTACCGATGCGAGGGGGCTGCACCACCTTGTGTACGAAGTGGTGGACAACAGTGTTGATGAATACATCGCAGGTGTCGCCAAGAGCATATATATCACCATTCATGGCGATGGTTCGGTTTCCGTCGAGGATGATGGACGTGGCATTCCAGTGGACATTCACCCAAAATACAACCGCCCGGGGTTGGAGATTGTGCTAACTGAACTGCACAGTGGAGCAAAATTTGACAAGAAAGTCTACAAGATCACCGGTGGACTTCATGGAGTGGGAGTTCACGTGGTGAATGCACTATCCTCCAGGCTGATGGCCATTGTAAAGAAGGGAGGAATGATATATTATGAGGAATTCTCACAGGGTATCCCGTCAGGTGACCTTGAGTCCATTCCCTATTCCGATTTCCAGAAATCAAGGCCAGAGAAACTCAAGGGGATCGATATTAAGCTGGATAAGCAGCATGGGACAATAATCTGGTTCTATCCCGATCCTGAGATTTTTGAAACAACAGAGTTCAACTATGACACCCTGCTTGACAGGGTCCGCGACCTGGCCTTCCTGAACAGTCAGATACATATCACAATCGATGACCAGAGGAGGGACAAGAAGGAGGAACTTCACTTCGAAGGCGGGCTTTCATCTTTTGTTACCTACCTTGGGGAAGGCTATACTCCGGTTCACAAGGAGCCGATATACCACAAGATAGAGATTGAAGAGTCAGTAATCGAATTTGCATTTCAATACAATACCTCTGTTTCCGAGGTAATGGTCAGTTTTGTAAACAACATAAACACCATTGAGGGCGGTACCCATGTGACTGGATTCAGGGCAGGGCTTTCAAGAGTTATTCAGGATTTTGCAAAGTCACACAACCTTGTAAAGGGTGTTGAAGCAATAACTGGGGATGATGTCAGGGAGGGGCTTGTATCAGTGCTTCACCTGAAGATATACGAACCTCAGTTCGAAGGCCAGACCAAATCCAAGCTGGGCAACAGCGAGGCCAGGGGAATCGTGCAGTCAGTGACAGAGAAATACCTGAAGGAGTATTTCGAGTCCTTCCCGAATATAGGAGAGCTGATAGTGAAGAGGGCAGTTGCAGCTGCAGCCGCAAGGGAAGCATCGCGAAAGGCCAGAGACCTTGTCAGGAGGAAATCAGCCCTAGAGGGCGGCGGACTACCCGGAAAACTGGCCGACTGTACATCCAATGATCAGGCTAGAACTGAGCTTTACATTGTGGAGGGGAACTCAGCAGGTGGATCTGCAAAACAGGCAAGGGACCGTGAATTCCAGGCCATACTTCCTTTGAGGGGAAAGATACTCAACGTTGAGAAGTCTAATGACGTTAAAACACTGGAAAACCAGATCATCAGAGATATGATAACTGCACTGGGAACAGGAATAAAGGAGGATGTAGACCTTCAAAAGCTCAGGTACGGGAAAATCATCATAATGACTGATGCGGATGTTGACGGTGCTCACATCAGAACTCTGCTGCTCACATTCTTCTACAGATATGCACGCGACCTTCTGACCAATGGGAATATATTCTTTGCACAGCCGCCTCTTTTCAGAATCCAGAAGGGGGAAAAGATAGAATACGTATATACTGAAAAAGATAAGGAGGATGCCTCAAAGAGAATGGGTGCAAATGCGGTCGTGCAGAGGTTCAAGGGTCTTGGAGAGATGAACCCTGAGCAGCTCTGGGAAACCACCATGAAACCTGAAACCAGGAAACTTGTTGAGGTGACCATTGAGGACGCAAGTGCCGCAGATCATCTTTTTTCCATCCTGATGGGTGACAAGGTTGAGCCGAGAAGGAGATTTATTGAAGAGAATGCACAGTACGTTACCAACATAGATCTATGAGGTAATATCATGGAAAAGAAATCCATTGAAAATGAAATCAAAACGTCATATCTTGAATATGCAATGAGTGTAATAGTGAGCAGGGCCATACCTGACGTTAAGGATGGGCTGAAACCTGTTCAGCGCAGGATACTTTATTCCATGAGCGAGCTTGGAATGACCCATGACAAGCCATACAAGAAATCAGCGAGAATTGTGGGAGAGACCATGGGTAAATACCATCCACATGGAGACACTGCAATTTATGAGTCACTGGCAAGAATGGCCCAGGATTTCTCCCTGCGGTATCCCCTCATAGATGGTCAGGGTAACTTCGGTTCCATAGATGGAGACGACCCTGCTGCCATGAGATACACTGAGGCGAGGCTGAACCCCATCTCAGAGGAGATGACCCTGGAAATAGAGAAGGAGACAGTTCCCTTTATGCTGAATTTTGACGGGAGCCTGCAGGAGCCTGAATATTTCCCCACCAGGGTTCCTAATCTCCTGATCAACGGAAGTACAGGAATAGCGGTGGGAATGGCAACTAACATCCTCCCCCACAACCTAAAGGAAGTGGCTGGGGCCATTAATTTTGCTGTTGACCATCCACAGTGTACCGTCGAGGACCTGATGAAGCATGTGAAGGGACCTGATTTTCCCGGTGGAGGGATCGCATTCTATAACGAGGACCTGGCAAATGCCTACCGAACAGGAAGAGGAAGGGTAATCTGTCAGGGGGAGGTTGATCTTGACACCGAAAAGAGGATCATAATCAAAAGCCTTCCTTATGGCGTAAATAAGAGCCTTTTCATTCAGCACGTGGCGGAACAGGTCAAGAATGAAGTGATCCGCGGGATAACGGACATAAGGGATGAAAGCGACAGAAATGGGATGAGGGTCGTAATCAAGATCAGGGACGAGGATATGAGGAGCATGATCCTCAACCAGCTTTATGAACATTCTGAACTGGAGACCAGCATATCCATCAACAATCTCGTTCTTGTGAACAACCAGCCCAGAACACTTAACCTGAAGGGGATGGTTGACAAATTCATTGAACATCGCCTCGATGTTATCATAAAGAGTTCTACCTTTGATCTGGCGAAGAGCCAGGAGAGGGAGCTGATTCTCAGGGGGCTGATTGTTGCACTTGAGAACATTGAAAGAACCATTGAGATCATAAAGGGATCCAGAGACGTGAAGGAGGCAAGAGATAAACTGATGAAGGAATTTTCTCTTGTGGAGGCCCAGGTCAATTCCATACTGGATCTGAGGCTCCAGAGGCTTACTTCCCTTGAAGTTTCAAAGGTAAGGACTGAGCTGGATGAGGTTATAAAGAAGATTGCGCAGCTTGAGAATATTCTTGCTAGCGACCATGAGAGAAGGAAGATCGTCAAGAGCGAGCTTACCCAGTTAACCAAGAAATTCGGTGACGCCAGAAGAACCAAGATACTTATACGGGAGGTCTCCGGAAGAACCAT
>JAMCUD010000041.1 GCA_023379355.1 Thermoplasmatota archaeon | reverse complement strand
TATGTACCAGGTAAGGAAGTTCATATCTGCTTTGTATTGCAGTTTATCCAATTTGCCTGAATGTAATCCGTAATGTATGAGGTTGTATTTCATAAATTCCTGAAGATCATGCATCTCCTGGGCATTAAGAGTTGTAATGTTGTTATTCTTTCTCATAATCATATTTGCAACCCCAAGAGGCTGTCCGGATTGTTTGTCCATGGTTCCATTGTTATGTGCTAAACCTGAGAAGGCAAGCAATATCATCAAAGCAGTCATTACAGTGACGCCTAAAAGCTTTATTTTTTGATTCATATATGTGAATATATTTATATATATGCATTTTGTAGTATATTTACCTACGCCAGTAGTTAGCATGCATTTCTTCAATACATAGCTCAGTAAGTATTGACGTATGTATCCCTCACTCCATGTGACATAGTGTTTTGAGGATTCCATTCTCTTCACACCACGGAAGGAACCGCTTTACGACCACTTTTATAACTCCTTTCAGTCCATGAAAATACTGGTTATGCAACCTCAATTTTTTCAGGAGTTTCCATACCCTCTTTATGGGATTCAGTTTCGGCGAGTATGGTGGGAGAAAGTCAAAAAACATGAACTGTTTCTGATCCTCAAGCCATTGAGTGAGCAATTTTGCGTGATGATACCTTGCGTTGTCCAGAATGATCTGCATCCGCTTTTCATTTCCTCTCTTTTTCAGGACTGTAAGGAATCTTTTGAAAGTTATGGCGTTGAATACATCTGATACCACCAAACGAATTCTCCAGTTCTGATATTCACTGCACCGAATACACTGACACCTTTTCTGGTGGGATACTGCAGTACCGTTGGATCTGCATCTTCCGGTGGAACCCACATGGCAATGGTGGTTCCATGCTGGTAGAAATGACATCCATCCAGTGACCATATATCAGCCATGCTAAACTTTATTCACTTTGTTTGTTTAAACATTCAAAATGCAGCCTGATCATCCGGGAATGCTTAAAATTATTGAGAAATACAGGGAGAAAAATCTGGAAACTCCGGTTGTTGTTGAGGGAAAAAATGATGTCCAGAGTCTCAGGGAAATTGAATTTTCAGGAGAAATAATAATATTCAACAACGGCTTGAGCATTGTAAGATTCTCAGAAGAACTGAGAAGAAAACATGACAGGGTAATAATCCTCACTGATTTTGACGTCAATGGAAGAAGACTGAGGGAGGATATAGAGAAATTCTTCGTGAGTTCGGGTGGTTCGGCAGATACGTACCTGTGGGAATACCTGAAAAAACATGCCGGTGTCAGCACCGTTGAGGAACTGCCCTTTGCTGTCAACAGAGCGATGACACACATTTCAATGCCGGGGAAATCATAATTAAAGGATCAGGGATCAGGTGCAATGGCTTCAATTGTCAGTATAACGTTCCTGGGCACGGGGGGTTCCTGGCCATTCCCGGGAAGAGGCCTCCCTTCCATCGCGCTGCAGATCGATGACGCACTGAACCTTCTGGACTGCGGAGAAGGCACCCAGAAACAGATAATGAAGAGCAACCTCTCATTCATGAAGATCGATAATGTATTCATAACCCATTTTCATGGAGATCATTTTCTTGGCCTACTGGGACTTGTTCAGAGCATGTCTTTCAATGGTAGGGATCGTGACCTGAACATATACGGACCTCCCGGTGCCATAAGCATACTGGCCAGTGCCCTGAATGTCGGTTACTATTCACTGAATTTCAGAATTACGGTCAATGAGCTTCTCCTCAACGAGGAATATGATTTCAAGACATTTACAGTAACGGTCCATAAGAATGATCACCCAGTTCCGGCTTACAGCTACAGGTTCCATGAGAAAGATCTGGTCAAGATAGACGGGGAGAAGGCAAAACAGATGGGGATACCCAGCAGGATGCTGGAGAAACTCAGGAAGGAGGGTACCGTTGTCCATGAAGGAAAGATGTACAGTTTAGAGGATGTTTCCGCCGGGATAAGGAGGGGAAGAACAGTGGTTTATACCGGCGATACAAGGCCCATGGAAGACATGGCTGAATTTGCAAGGGATGCAGACGTATTAATACACGATACAACAACAGATTCATCACTTGAACCAAAGGTCAACGAATTTGGGCACAGTTCATCCAGGCAGGCTGCAGAGATAGCACTTAAAGCTGGAGTGAAGAGATTTTACCTGTTCCACTACAGCCCCAGGGTTGATAATGCTGAAACCCTTGCTGTGGAAGCCAGAGGAATATTCCCGGAATCCTATGCGAGCAGAGAGCTTCTGGAATACAGCGTACCTGCGCGGAAGGTTGCCAGTGATCAGGAATGGGCAGATTCAGTGTAGTCGTCCATCCTCTTTATGGCATTTACTGTGCCTTCACTGAAATGTTTTTTCAGGGATTCTTTCCTGAAAGCCAGAAGTGTTGATAACTTTATTTTCCATGTAACAGCGCATTCAGTGCCGTCGGAATTGGTTATTTTGAACTCCTTGATCCCTGTGAATGGTCCGGAGAGATAAATTTCCCTTATAGTATGGTTTTCAGGATCCTTCTCTATTTTCATTGTTCCCGTTGCCGGAAATGCGAATCTCACTGTGAAAGTACCATCAGTGTTCTTCTTCAATTCCCTTGTGCCGTGCCAGAATGTGGTAATGAGATCATCATTTGCTGATCTTTTCCACATATCATCAACGCTGCTCATTACCTTTTCAGTAACCTTGAATTCCACATCTCTGAAACCCATCCTATTCATCTCCTTCCCCATATATTTTTTCTGAAATTCCTCAATATGTGAAGGATATGTTGAAATCTTTCCCTTACTTCTGTTGAAAATATCACTATTTTTCACTCTCCGTGATTATTCCCCTGCTGTCCTGATAGTTTCCGGATCTCTCATGGTATTTTTTCTCAACTTCCTGATCTGTCCCATGAAAGATGATCTGTGCGATCCTTTCACCCCTGGATAGAGTTATGGGCACTTTAGATGCGTTGAGGAAGGATAGTGTGAGGTTTCCATGGAATCCGGAATCTACTGCTCCAAAGGAGGCAATCAGCCCCTTCCTTGCATATGTTGACCTTATCCAGATCTCACCAACAGCATCTCCGGGCATGTTGATGCACTCCATGGTGGATACGTGAAAGAAAGTCATTGTGGGAATCACTGCTTCAGTTGAATCATCCATGCCGGAGAGTCTGATGAGGCCGATCCTGAGATCATAACCGTTGGGAGTGAGACTATCTGAAGAAAAATTCTCAGAAATTATGATGCCCCTGCCCACCAGATCCATGAGTTTTCTGTCTGAAAATATGGCCATGTGTGGTTATGCACCTGCTTTACCTAAATTTTTAGTTTCAAGTCCTGAACCGTAATAATGTTTTGACAGCAGAACATAAAGGATGATAGCCAGAATAAAGGATACGTAATAGCTGGTGTCAACGCCTCCAAGCATGCTTGATACCGGACCTATGAAGATCACCCCTGGGTTCATGAATGGGATCGATATAACAATGGAAAGTAAATATGAGAAGAACCCTATCTTCTTGAACCCCGGAGATATTGATGATGGCCTTGAAATTCTTCTTACTATGAAGAATTCTGCAACCATGACCCCTATCCATGGAGTGATCCAGTAATCAAGGATGAACAGGAAAGCTTCATAAAATGCATAAAAATTGTTGTAACCTATGATCCCAAGAACCACCGAAAACGCAGTAACCATCCCTATTATGATTCCACGCTTTATCTTTATGCCCGTGCTCCTCAGTGAAATTGAGTTTGAGTAGAGATTCAGTGCGTTGGCTGAAAGCCCCCCCAAGAATATGGATATGAGACCTATATATCCAAACCTCCCCATTATGGAGGCAAGATCCGTTGCCGGATTTCCATTTGGATTTCCAGATATGACCGCCACCATAAGCCCTGTTACCTCAGCCCACACTGAGGCAATGAATGAACCAGCAAATGTCCATGAAAAAACACTTCTGCCTGAGAAGGTGGACGGAACGAATCTTGAGTAGTCTGAAGCGTAAGGCCCCCATGACATTATGTAGGAAAATGAAGAGGCCAGAACTATTCCAAAGCCTACTGCCACAGTTACTGTATAGGAAGGACTGTATGATGCCAGTGCCGGGAGATGTGATAGTGATGCGTAAATTATGAACAGGAAAAGAATTCCAAGTACAATGGACAGGATCCTTTCGAACGAGTGGATCCCCTTATGACCCATTGATACGGCCAGTGCCACCACCAGGGCAACCACAACCAGTGAAACTACGAAATATAAACCATGGAATAGAGCACTCAGGGCGAATGAAGCCAGTATGAGATTGACAGAAAGCCATCCTGCAGTATTCACCCACTGCAGAGAGGACATAACCTTTGATCCCCTTACTCCAAAGGCAAATTTGCTTGACACCATCTGAGGCAGGCCGGATCTGGGTCCAGTTGAGCTCATTAACCCAAGAAGCACAGCACCCAAAAAGCTTCCAATAACAAGTGCTGCAATGCTCACTCCGATTCCAAGGCCAAGATAAATTGGAATAAAACCCACGGCAAAATCCCCGATTGTGAGATTTGAAGCGAACCAGATTGTAAACATGGATTTTGACCTAAGATCTCTCTGGTTGTTCGAAAGAGGATTTGAAAGGTTTTCCTCCGCGTCATGAACATTTGATTTTACGAACACCTGTTCGGACATTGTTCCTACAGACCCGCTATACATATAAATTTTGGTTTATTCATAAATAGAACTGGCAGCGGAACTCTCATTGGAAGGGCACTGCGCAGGAGATCAGTGAATCCATAAACATTTAAGGTTCTGGACATATCTGCCCATATGAAATTTGGAATCATAAGTATTGGAAATCATGCAATGAACAGGGTAATGCCTGCCATCAAATCTTCCGGAAATGAGATTTCCGCCATATACAGCAGGAATATGGAAAAGGCAAAAAAGGAGAGCCTGAAATATGGATCTGAACCGTACGACAGCCTTGACCGGTTCTTCTCGGAATCTGAATTTGAAGCGGTATACATATCATCTCCAAATTTTATGCACTTTGAACACGCAAGGAGGTCCCTTGAAGAAGGAAAACATGTTCTGCTTGAAAAACAGATGACCTTGAGAAATGAGGATGCAGAAAAGCTTGCCGATCTTTCCACAGAAAAGAAGCTGCAACTTGCAATAGGTTTTCACATGAGATTCAATCCAGCCATTGAGGACATTAAGAAAATGATTTCCAATGGAGATCTTGGTGAAATAGCACACATACATGGAACATGGGCTCACCTTTCCTCGAGTTCCAGAACAAATCCTGACAGCATGTGGTGGTCAGAGGATGACAAGGTCGGCGGAGGTTCGGTTATGGGTACAGGAGTTCATGTCATAGATACAATAAACTACCTTCTGGGAAGGAAACCTGATTCCGTTTATGCAATCAAGAGACCGGAGGGGAAGTTAATTGAAGATACTGAGACAGTCATTATGCAGTATGGAGACACTGTAGGGGAGGCTCTTTCATCCAGATCAATAGCAGGTGCATTCAACAGCCTGGTAGTTCAGGGGAATAAAACGACACTTGTTGCAGAAAACGCCTTTGGAACCTCCGTGGCATGTTCCCTGAAGAGAGATGGGAAAATTATCAAAGAGTATAGGGAGGGAAATGTTTACCAGAAGGAGGTGGCTTCTTTCGTGGATCTAGTCAGTGGGAAAAAAAGTACTATTGCGACAGTTGAGGATGGGGAGATTGTGGTGAAAATAGTAAATGCCGCGAATGAATCAGATTCTACCAAACGTGCAGTGAAAATAAGGGTCTGATACAACATTGAACCTTTTTCCTTTCTCCAGCGTTTCATGGAGAACATCAAACATTTCAACTGGCCATGCGAATCTCTTTTATCCATTTGAATTATTATAGCATGATGGATATTAAAAATCAGGTTGAAACACTCCTTTTTTCATCCCCAGTTCCGCTCTCAGTCAGGGATATTTCAGATCTTCTGGACACCCCCAGGCAGGAAACATCTAAAATCCTGAGGTCACTTATTAGGGAGTATGAAAAGAGACATGGCGCAATAGAGATCGCAAAACTTGGTACAAAGTACAGGATTCAGCTCAGGCAAGAATATTCTGAACTTGCAGACAAGGTGGCCGAAAGGGAGTTAAATCGGGACCAGTTGAGGATTCTTGGCTTTATTGTTGCGAGAAACCGCACAAACCGCACTGATCTGAGAGAGAGATTCGGAGGCAGGTATGAATCCATGACAGAGGCACTTATCCAAAAGAAATTCATCACAGTTAAAAGGGAGGGGAATGCTGATATTTTCAGCGTAACCAGGAAATTCTTCACATATTTCAATGTGGACAAAAAGAAACTTGAAGAATTACGTTCAGATAATGGGGAAGGTTTGAATAATGGCAACTAAGGTACTCCTTGTGGGAAGCGGTGGAAGAGAGGATGCCTTGGCAAGGGAACTTGTAAGGAGCGGTGCTTCAATATATGCCGCAATAAAGAACAGAAATCCGTCAATTATTTCGTTGTCGAAGGAACATATTCTCTGTGATGAAACTGATTTCAGCAGGATTCACAGGTTTGCAATTGAAAAGGGAGTCGATCTTGCTTTCATCGGCCCTGATCCAGTGCTTGAGACCGAACTTGCAGAGAAGCTTGTGTCAAGCGGCATAGCTGTTGCTTCCCCAGACCGGAAAGCGGCAAGGATCGAGACCTCCAAGGAATTCATGCGGGATCTTATGGATCGGTACAGCATACCCGGAAACATACCTTCCACAATAATCCGATCTGCCATAGACCTGAGAAACTTTCTCATTAAAAATGGAAAAGAGTATGCCATAAAGCCCATTGGGCTAACAGGGGGAAAGGGTGTGAAGGTGATGGGGGACCAGATCAGAACACTGGAAGAGGCCATTGATTATGGAACTTCAATTATAGAAAAAGATGGCAAAGTACTGCTGGAGGAGAGGGTTCACGGTGAGGAGTTTTCCCTTCAGGTATTCACTGATGGAACACATGTCAAACCAATGCCTGTTGTCCAGGACTTCAAAAGGGCTTATGAAAATGATACTGGCCCCAATACAGGAGGGATGGGATCAATCTCCGGACCAGATGGTCTTCCGTTCATCAGGAAAACAAGTGTTGAAAAGGCCCTGAATATAATTAAGATGATAACTGAAGCCCTGAGAAAGGATGGATCACCATTTAGAGGCGTACTTTACGGACAGTTCATGGAGACCAGAAGCGGGCCTGTGGTCATTGAGATAAACTCAAGATTTGCCGATCCTGAATCAATGAATGTTCTATCACTGATGAAAAGCAACATCTGCGACATATTTTTCGGAATAGCCCAAGAAAACCTGCACATGAATGTTGAGTTTGAAAAGAAAGCAACAGTTCTGAAATATATCGTACCAAGAGGTTATGGAACAGAACCGGAGGCCGGAGTACTTACTGTTGAAAGGAAGTCTCTACCTGACAATTTGAGACTTTACTATGCTGCTGTATCTGGAACACTTGAAAGGGTAGAGATGTCAACTTCAAGGTCTCTTGCCATGGTTGGAATTGCCGATACCATCCCGCAGGCTTCAGACATAGTTGAGGAAAATCTTTCTCTGGTCAAGGGCAACTACTATGTGAGGCACGACATAGGGAGCAGGGAAATGATGGACAGAAAAACCACCAGGTACCTGACCTGAAAATTATTTTTGAATTTCAGCCATTAAATATCTAAAATTAACTGGAAATCTTGTTCTTATTTTCCAATTACCATCTTCCCAAGAATCCTTGGAGAAAGGTTGGGATTTGAGAAAAGAAGACTCTGATTCACCACCGGAATAGGGCGATCAAGCACCATTTTACCGCTTAACATCTGACCACGCTGGTAGATCATCTCATCAGATACGAATATTTCAAAATCCCCTTCCGGAACCTTCCTTACGGCGCTGTGGAAAACCACCTTTCCGGATATCTCCTTCTCCTGTTTCAGAGGAACATCGGAGAGAAACATTCCCCTCTGCAGTTCATCAGCATCAACATTTTTCAATGCAGCACCAACTCTTGACCCGATCTGGGCTTCATCCACATCCACATCATGCATCTGTATTGACCTGACCTGAACCTCCCTGTTGATCCCAGATATGAAAAGTTTCTGGTGCTTGCTTAAGTTTCCTGACAGAACAAATCCCAGGATCACTGTACCCACACTCTTAACCTGGAAAAAGTGGTCAATAATGACAAGGGTTCCCCTCTGTTCTCTGTGTGGCTTGAACTGGATGATCTTTTCAACCAGGCCCATCGGGCTTCCGGAATATAATTCGTATCCTTCCAGAACCGTACCCTTTGCTATTTTTCTGGCTCTTTCCGCGTTTTCCTCACTGGACGCAACCATCATTCCATGTGTCTTTCCCATAAGGTCCAGAGCCATGAGTGCCTCCCCGAAACTTCTGTCTATTGTATCAACCCCCACGATGGCGTAATCTGCTGGATAGATGCAATCGGTGAGTGAGGAAAGCTTTTCCGGGAATCTTGAAGGTTCAAGAAAAGTAGTGATAAGATCTCCATCCTTTCTGGAATGTATTGTTATGTCGCTATCAGTGTTTTTCTTTGAAATTTCCCTAAGCACTTCCGGAATATTGAATACGAAAACGGTAAGTGAGACCATGAAACCACATAACGGAGTTGTATATTGAAGTTACCTGATTGGTCTGATTTCACACTTCTGACAGAACCAGATCTGCGAAAACCTTTGCCATTTCCATTGAGTCGTTTGGAGGATCGATTCTACTGTATTCCATGCCGTGTTCTTTTACCCAACCTCCGAATTCATGATCCAGATCATATTTGATTAAAAGATGATCGTAGACGAAACCCACCGGTATTGTGGTTACCCTTCTTATTCCCCTATTTTCCCACCTTGATGCAACATCGTATACAGATGGTTCCAACCATGTCTTTCCGTATTTTCCCCTGCTCTGGTAACCAATGTCATAATTCTTAAGACCGGTTTGATCAGCAATTCGTCTTGAAAAGGCAAAATATTCCCTGTTGTACTCAGATTCGTCCTGAAATAGGGGAAGACTGTGAGCTGAAAAAAGGAAAAGTGTTCCATCCCGAGAAGGATTGGTTTCCTGAATCCTTTTCTTCCACGCCGCCGAATAACTGTCAAGTTTCGAGAACCCGTTGATGAAATTTACCTTGCACCTTAGATTCTCTTTGATCATTGCCTCTTCCAGTGGTTTTTTATAAGAATTTTCCACGTTCCTTGACTCAAAAGGAAAAATTGGAATTGCAGTGATGATTTCCATCCCGTCTTCTTTTATTTGTTTCACTGCCGCTTCCAGAGACGGTTTCCAGTGTTTGTTGCCAAGGTACACTGAATAATCGCCATGATTTCTCACCATGTCACCAACTTTCTTCACAAGTGAATCAATGATTGCG
>JAMCUD010000040.1 GCA_023379355.1 Thermoplasmatota archaeon | reverse complement strand
TTGCCATATGATTCATGGTATTGGAAAAAGGCTATATAAGAATTTTTTTATTTTATATTAAGTATATACAAATCACGCAATAATTTCTAAAAGCAGAAGAATTAAGCTTTACACACATGCAATAAAGTTTATAGGCATGATAAAGACAAGCATTCTTTAACTATGTCAATTTTCCGAAATGCCGATCCTTCTATACATTTTTACATTTATTGTCCGGAATCATGGTTTAAAATCCCGACCAATTCTCCATACCAGATAAGGTCCACATAGCTGTTTTCAATGGTTTTCAGAATATTTGTGTTGTCAATATTGCATGAAAATTTATAGCTGTAAATTATATCTTTAAATGGAAAAATCCCACTATGCCATAACAATTTCAGTAATCCTTGTTGTTGGACTACTGGTTGGAGGCTTTGTCGGTTATTATGTTTCAGAATCCTCAAGACCTTCATCTCCCGATATTTCTGTATTCGCAGCAGGGTCCCTTGAATACGCTCTTGGAAATCATTTCAATCCACGGTTCAGCAATTCCACTGGTATTGCTGTGGGTTCAACCTTTTCCGGGTCTGTGAGCGGTGCCAGAAACGTGCAGAGTGGTGACCATTACGACGTCTTTATTTCTGCTTCAGCCGGAGTCATCCCGGCCAATCTGATACCCAAATATACATCATGGATGATTATATTTTCCACAAATGAGATGGCGGTTACATGGCTGAACGACAGATATAACATCAGTACAGGATCATTCTGGTTTGAAAACATAACCAAAAAAAATGTTACAGTGGCTGCTTCAACATCCCAGCTTGATCCAAGTGGATTCCAGGCAATAGAGATGACTAAACTGGCAGGGCTTCTCTATACAGGATGGGATAACTCAACATATGGAATGTATGTCAGGCAGGCATTTTCCAATAACTCTTCCCTTTACATGGAATATAACGGGGCTTGGAACAGCTGGTTTGGACCGAATGGAACACTGGCGAAAGAATCATGGGGCGGAAACTATTCCGTGAACGATTCAATGGCACTTTATGACCAGATATTCGGATACATGCTCAGTAAAGGATACTTGAAGCTCACAACTGTTGAGATAGGGCTGGACGGACTGCTCGAAGCAGGAACAGCGGACTATGCATTGACCTACAAGTCCCAGGCTATCAACCAGAATCTTTCATACTTCAGGAATGCCGGCGGATCCAATGGGCTCAGTTCCTGGATCAACCTAGGAAATATTTCAGAGAACCATGTACTGTTCTATGGAATGATCAATTCCACAGGCCCTAATACGCCGGATGACAATATTGGCGATCTTCCCGGAGCCCCAATACTTTATGCAGCCACAATTCTGAATGGAACTTCCGACCCTTCAATGGCCGCATCTTACATCTATAATCTCGTAACGGGATACGGTCAGCATATTCTGGCTGGCAGTGATTTTGACCCTCTGCCCATACCATTCGGATATCACATATCCAGCATACCTTCATATCTGGGCACCGTGGTTGAACCTATTCCTGCATATATTCCTGCATCAGCATATGACTGAATGACCGGGGTGCTACGGAAACTTTATTCTTATTTCCGGACATATCACATCACATGAGAAACAGGCTTATTCTCCTTTTTTTCCCATTTCTTGCAGCTTACCTGATTTTTCTTCTCCTGCCAATAGTGAGAATCCTTACATTTAACTCCTTTGGTTTCCTAATAAAAGATGCGCATAGTGGAATCCTCAGCAGTATTTACTATACGTACCTGATTGCTCTGGCAGTTGCGGTTATTTCTGTAATGCTTGCCCTGCCATACTCATTTGTCATGGCCCGCAGAACCAGTGTTCCATACAGGATTGCAGACAGCCTTGTGGAGATTCCAATAATGATACCAAGCACTGTGGTTGGAATAATGATTCTTCTGACCTTTGCTCCTCAGATGCCTGTGGGATCCCTGATAGTGCGTTTTTTTCCAGGATATACATTCACTGATTCGCTTTTCGCTGTGATCATAACTCTGCTCTTTGTTTCATCAGCCTATTCAATAAGGGTGGTCGGAGTGAGCTACCGGCAGGAGATACTGAGATATGAGGAGGAGGCAATGACGCTTGGAATCAGTGACGCCAGAAGCTTCCTGCTACTATCAATTCCAATGCTGATCAAGCCAATGGCTAGAGGCATAGTGCTGTCATGGGCACGTTCAATATCGGCGGTTGGGTCCCTTCTGATAGTGGCGTATTACATCTTCCCAAGCTTCACACAGCTTGCAGGAGTATTCATTTACAGCCAGTTCCTGGGCGGTGGACTTCCTGACGCTGCAGCCTCATCCGGTATTTTGATCCTTACGGGAATCGCTGCATTGGTCATACTCAGGGCAATGGGTGGAAAAAATGCAGCTGTCTATTAGGGGCCTGAGATACAGGAGAGGCAGCTTCACTCTCGCTGTTGATGAACTGGATCTCCCCTCTGGAAAGCATTTTATAATGGGCCCGAACGGATCCGGGAAGACCACCCTAATGAAAACAGTATGCGGCATATTTTATCCTGATTCAGGAAGCATAATGCTTGACAATGTCCCGTCAGAAAATAAAAGATCATGGGAACGGCATGTTGCTTATATCCCACAGGATCTGCTGTTGTTTCCCGGAATGAGCGTGGAAAAGAATCTCCTGTTCCCGGTTCGGCATGCAAACGGCAGTATGGAGATATTTCATGAGATGGTTGAAAGCATGAAGCTGAAAGATCTCCTTCAGAGAAGGTCAGACCAGATTTCGGGAGGTCAGGCCCAGAGGGTCGCACTGGCAAGGGCAATAATAAGTTCACCCTCACTTCTACTTATGGACGAACCACTATCAATGCAGGATCAGTCGGCAAGGATCTGGATACTTTCCAGACTTGATGATCTTATGAAGAAATACTTTTTTTCTATAATCTATGTAACACACGACCAGAGTGACCTGGATTTTGGCTTTGATTCAGTAACATTCATGGATGCCGGCCGTGTTATTGAAAAAGTATCTTCCCTCAGTGATGTGAATAAAGCCACAAGTGTCTCAATGCTGCATTATGGAAATATGGTAAAAATAGGCGGGAAATACTTCCTGGCAGTTGACGATTCCATAAGCTTCTCAGATTCCGGAGGATATGTTTACAGATGGTGGAAATCCGTAAGCTACAACGTTCTACTTGCTTCTATAGAGGGGGAGGAATATTTCATCAGGACTTCCAAAACTCCGGATGCTAAATACCTGGCCCTTAACCCAGGATTACTGAAACCTCTGCAGCATGGCAGCTGAACTTGTCTTCAGAGATGATTTTCCAGTAAGCCTTAAGAAATAAATAATCCAGAGGTTTTATAAAATAAATTATCCCTGTTAACAACATTCCTGATATAAAAAATTATTCACAGCTTGAATCCAAATACGTATATATCGGTTTGAATTGATAATTGAGTGATAGTATGGTTTATGGTGGGTATACCGGCAAATTTTTGAGAGTAAATCTTTCAAAAGGTTCAATAAATATTGAGGATACAAATATGCAGTGGGCCAAGGATTACATAGGGGGCCAGGGGATAGCAACAAGATATTATGTCGACGAAGTTGACCCAATGGTCGAACCACTTTCTCCAGAGAATGTAATGATCATGGCACCTGGACCTTTGACGGGCACAAGCTCTCCAACTGCCGCCAGATACATGGTTGTCACAAAGAGTCCACTGACCGGAACAATAACCAGAAGCAATTCAGGAGGCTTCTTCGGAGCAAAGCTGAAGCATTCAGGTTTTGACATGATCATTTTTACAGGAAAGGCAGATCATCCAGTGTATCTTTATGTTCATGACGGAAAAGCTGAACTCAGGGATGCATCACATGTATGGGGCAAGGATGTCTTTGAAACTGATGATACGCTGAAGGCAGAGACTGGAGTCAATGTCTCCGTTGCATGCATAGGCCCTGCAGGTGAGAACATGGTCAAGTTTGCATCCATCCTGAATGACAAGCACAGGGCAGCAGGAAGAAATGGTGTTGGCGCAGTTATGGCCTCCAAGAACCTCAAGGCCGTGGTTGTGTCAACAGGAAAAATGCCTCAGATTGGCCATGCCGGAAAGTATAGGGATACGCTCACCGCAATGCTCAAGAAGATTAAGGCAAACCCTGTCACAAGCCAGGGTCTCCCTGCATACGGGACAGAGGTCCTGGTGAATATAATAAACCAGTCTGGAGTGTTTGGAACAAAGAATTACATGGATTCCGGGAATGATCCCCTCGCAGATATGGTGAGCGGAGAGACACTCGCCGACACATACCTCATAAGAAACACTCCATGTTTCGCCTGCCCTATCGCCTGTGGAAGGGTTTCCAGATATAATGAAAGGGAGACGGAAGGACCTGAATACGAATCAACATGGGCGCTGGGCCCAAATTCAGGCATACATGACCTTTACACTGTGATAGCTGCCAATGACAACGCGGACAGGCTGGGATACGATACCATAACAGCAGGAAACACTTTCTCTGCTGCCATGGAGCTCTATGGTGAGAAGAAGATACCGGACAGCGTTGTTGGTCCCACAAAGCCAGTTTTCGGCAACTCATCATTCGTGCTCGAGGCATCATCTAAACTGGCTTACAGGAAGGATTTCGGGAATGATCTTGCTGAAGGTTCCCTCAGGCTTGCCAGGAAGTACGGCGATGAAAATGCATCCATGAGCGTAAAGGGACAGGAAATTGCAGCATACGATCCAAGGGGTGCCTACGGAATAGGCCTCGAGTATGCCACAAGCAACATAGGTGGATCGCACATGAGGGCATACACCATCTCAAATGAAATACTTGGTGTGCAGCCAGTGTCAAAGCCTACCGAGAAAGAGGGAAAGGCTGCTCTCGTTAAGTATGTGCAGGACTTCACAGAGGTCATGGATTCATCCGGACTGTGCCAGTTTCCATCATTTGCACTGGACCTGGACGACTACCTTGCCCTGATCAACGACGTTACAGCTTTTGACTATACGAAGGATGAGATAATGCTGGCAGCGGAAAGAACGTGGAATCTTGAGAGGCTATTCAACCTTAAGGCGGGAATAAAGCCTGAAGATGACAAGCTTCCGGAAAGATTCATAAAGCAGGCTCTGGGAAAAGGTCCAAACAAGGGAAACACCTTCCCCATGGATTACCTTATAAGGGATTATTACAAAGTTAGAGGCTGGGACGAGAAGGGAATACCGACAAAAGAGACCATAAAGAGACTCGGGCTGGACTACTATTCCCTCTAGTCAGCCTCCGGCCACCGGTGGGAATATATCCACAGAATCTCCGCTCCTGATGTTTTCATCAAGCCCTTTTCCGAATATGACGTTGAGGCCGTTTACGAGAATAATAACATTTCCCCTCAGTCTGCCATCCTCAAGCATCAGTTTCCGGAAAGGTTCACCATAACGGTCGCAAAGGGAATCAACAACCTGTCCCACCGTGGCATTCTCATAATTCATGGAGTCCTCCTTAATGCCGGTTATCTGTCTCAGGTTAGCATAATATTTTACCGTGATCATTATGCAGAAAACATCTGAAAATCCTATTTACTCTTTTCTGTTTTTCATATTCTCTGGAAGAAATCAGTTTCTTGGTAAAAATGCTATTTCATATATCTTAAATCGGGATGATGTGGAATGATTGAAGCTTTTGTGGGAAAAGGGGGAGTTGGAAAATCAACAATTTCGGCTGCCTACGCCAGGGTTCTTGCAGATTACGGTCGGACCCTCCTGGTTTCAACTGATTATATGCCGTCTCTTCGCCACATTTTCACCCATGATTATAAAAACATAACAGTCCTGGAGATCTCTGAATCAGATATAGCACAGGAGTGGAAATCCACGTATGGAGATCAGGTCTATACCATAATATCTGAATTTGCGGACGTTGGGCCTGAAATACTTGATCACATTGCAGGCAGCCCCGGTGTAGGTGAGGAATTCATGATATCCAGGATAGTTGGTCTCCATGATTCCGGAAAGTATGATTATGTTGTCTGGGACACTCCTGCATCCTCATCAACCATGCACCTTCTGTCACTTGAAAGGGACTTTTACAATCATCTGGGACGTGACATCAAGTTTCTCATATCTGCCAGGGACAGGATAAAGAGCGAAAAGATCGGTTTAATACTTAAGAAATGGCAGAAACTTGCCCAGAATGTGTGGGATCATATGGAAAAATCAAGATTTTTCCTGGTTTCTACGGCAGATGCACTGAGCCTGACTCAGGCTGATGAAATCCAGGAGGAGTTCAGTAAAATGGGTATGAGTATATACGAAAGAATTTTGAACAGATCGGATAAGGTGATTCAGGGGTACAGTTTTTCCATCCCTGATATAAAAGGGACTCTTGAAGAGATAGTGGAGGCAGTTATGGAACCCATGAGAAAGGTCTTCAGCACTTCTCATAAGGAGATAGGTTCATCTTGAGTAGCCAGAGAAATCTCTCTTCAGTAATTCACTGAACCAGTCACTTTCCAGTGTTTCAATAAACGTTGAGAGTCTCTTCCGGCTATTCCTGAGAATAAGGAAATCGTATTCCTCTTTTCCCACAGGTATGAAATCAAGACCGTACATAACTGCTGCCTGCCGTATTGCAATCCCGGCATCTGCCCTGCCGCTCCAAATTGCATTGGCAACTGCGTAGTGTGTCTTCACCTCGTAGGAGAATCCCGGGATGCTTTCCCCGGCGATTCCCGAAGAAGCTAGCATACTATCTATAAGAATCCTGGTTCCGGATCCGGGATTCCTGTTCACGAACCGGATACCTTTGGAGGCTATGTCTGCAATTGATCCTATTTTTTGTGGATTGCCTGGTTTCACAAGTATTCCCTGATCCCTGGTGTAACCTTTCACAATTTCAGCTTTCTCCATGAGTTCTGTATCTCCAGAGAAATCGTTGTATTTCATGGTGGAAGGATTGAGTATATGGACTCCAGCCAAATCTGCTTCTTCTCTCCTTATTGCTTCAATTCCACCTGTGGAACCCACATTTATAACCTTGACATTGAGTGAGATCTCTCTGAAAATTGCTTCCAGGGCAATATCATGGCTTCCTATGAATGTCAGGTCAGGCACCTGGACATCGTCAGAATATAGAGACACGGGAACCCTCTCCCCTGCCTCGAGATAAGCCCTGTTTCCATATATTGAAATATATCCATCTGACCTCATGATCCTTGAGACTGATCCGGAATCTCCCAGAAGTGGATATGCCACAGCAGTCTCTCTCTGGATCAGGCTCACGGGAACAAGGTTTGTCTTTCCCTGTGCCAGGTGAACCCTGACAGGAACGGTACTGTATAACTGTTTTATCCTGATCCTGCTTCCGCATGCTCTGAGAAGTGCAGGAAGGAATATAGTGTCAAAGACCATCAGTGCGGATACAGGGAATCCGGGAAGACCTATCACAGGGACTTTTCCAATCATTGACAGGAGTGTGGGCTTGCCAGGTTTTACCTCCACTCCGTGGAAAACGATTCCCGGCTGGAACTCTGCGAGTACATCATAAACCATGTCACCTTCCCCTGCCGATGTGCTTCCACTGGTTACGATTACATCGTTTCCTTCAGATACTGATTTTATTGTTTTCCTTATCGCATTCCGATCGTCCTTCACTATTCCATAATACGTGGCATCAAAGACCGAATACTGGCGTAGAACAGCCTGCACGGCTGCACCGTTGGATTCAAATAGTCTTCCGGGAAGCAGTTCGTTTCCCGGTTCAACCAGTTCATTGCCTGTTGAAATTATGGCAATTCGCATTTTTCTTTTAACACTGACAGAGTGGATTCCCACGGAATGCAGCACGGCTATTTCCCTGGATCCAATTGTGGTTCCAGCCCTTAATATCAACTCTCCCCTGGATAGATCAGATCCGGCCTGGGATATATTCTCCCCGGGGCTTACTGACCTGAAAACATCAAGTTTATTCCCGTTCTGGCGTGTATATTCAACCATCACAACAGAATCTCCCCCTATGGGAATAACGGCACCGGTAGCAATCCTTATGCATGTGCCCGGTTCATGCATTTCAAGGGCCGGTTCCCCTATTGAAGCCGACCCTGCAATTCTTAGCGTTACAGGATTTTCCTGGTCCGATCCCTCAACGTCACGTGACATAACTGCATAGCCATCCACTTCCGATCTGTCAAAAGGCGGGGAATCGATGCCAGAAAATATGTCTCTGTCCAAGACCCTTCCCTGTGCTTCCACAGCCTCTAAATTTTCTGATCCGGATATACTGTTCAATCTCTCTTCTGCAAGCCTTCTTGCCTCTTCCAGTCCAACAAGCCTGTGAAATATCAGTGCCATCAGTAAACATCTCCTATGAGTGTAATATCCACTATTTCTCCCTGTTCAAGCCCTTCCCTGTCTTCAGGTATCACCGTGATTCCGTTTGAAAGAAGCAGTGATGAAAGTATTCCTGATCCGGATATCCTGAGGGGATCTGCATAGAGACCATTCTCAGTATTTCTGACCTTAACACGCAGGTATGATCTCATGCCGTCCCGGTTTGCAACCCTTTCTGTCATTGCAGCCTTTACAACAACCCTGCTGCGTTTAAGTCCAGTCTGCGCTGACAAGTAAGGGCCAAGGAATGCTTCAAGGGATATCAGGGCCGCAACTGGAAGGCCTGATACTGAAAATACCGGCTTATTCCTCACATCGTACAGTGATATTGTGCGTCCGGGTCTGATCATGACCCCACCAAACACCATCTCTCCAAGCCTGTCAAGTACATCCGTCACCAGATCCCATGTTCCTATGCTTGTTCCTCCCGTCACAACCAGAATATCATAGAGATCGATGCCCTTTCTTATGGATGCCTCAATTTCTGAGGAATCATCTGGAACAACCCCGAGATCATGAGTTTTCATGTAGGGGGAAGAGAAATAAGAAAGAAGCAATGGCTGTGTAGTGTTTCTCACCCTCATGCCGGGCATGATCTCGTTTCCTGTTGAAACTATTCCCATTCCGAGTACAGAAAACACTGCCAGTGATTCTATGCCGACAGCAATGCAGGCCGCTATTTGCTGAGGTCTTATGATCTCACCGGCTTCGACTATTTTCTGTCCATTGCTGATATCCTCACCGGCACGTGACACATTTTCGTATTTTCTGACAGATCTGAACACCTTCAGAAAATTTCCTGTTCTCTCTGCATATTCTGCCATAACAACAGCATCGGATCCGTCTGGGAGCTCCCCACCCGTGTATATTTCAAATGCCTGCATATGATCAAGTGATTCCGGATTGGGCTTTCCCGCCTCTATCTCACCCTTGACGGTCAGGGTTATAAAGTTGTATTCAGAAGCCCCTGAAACATCTGAGGAGATAACAGCATATCCATCCACAGCACTCCTGTTGAATGAAGGTGAATTTTCACCCGCATAAACATCAGCCGCAGAAATTCTCCCCGCAGATTTCCGGACATCAGCTATCTCCTTTGCCGTTTGGTTCCATTTTCTTCCATTCATATTTTCCAAAGCTGTTGAAAATGGCATAAGGCTGTCAAAACCATGCATCTTTCTGCGGTTCCCTCCCATTACTTTGAATTTTTGATCAGTATTAATCTCTATCGCTCCATGTCATTTTCCCCTGTTCTTCAGAAGAGATGTTGCTGCACCGGCAATACTAAGGACTGCAGAAATCAACATAACTGTCCGGAAACCCATGGAGAAGCTGCTGAAGTACGCCGGAGTTATAGTTATCACTGTCCCGGAAAACATTCCTACAATCAGTGATCTGGGAATATAGGCTGAAATTATCATTGTTGCAAGCACAATGCTGAACAACTGCCCTGTGAATCTCATCGTGCCAAGGAAACCGGAGGCTGTTCCGGAGTTATCCCTCGAAACCGATCCCATTACTGAGTTGGTGTTCGGTGCCGAGAAAAGCCCGAATCCTATACCTATGGTTCCAAGAAGAAACAGAATTGTTATTCTGAAAAGAGGGTGTATGAAATAAAGCCCAAAGAATGAAATACCTATAACCACCATTCCAGCCGACGCAATTAATCTGGACCCGAACCTGTCGGAAAGCTTTCCTGCAACAGGTGAAAGGGCAACCATCAGTACAGGTTCAGGAAGTATGAGAATACCTGACATAAAAGGGCTAACGTGCAGTATAACCTGAAGATAGATTGAAAATATGAAGACTATGGAAAAAGTGCTCAGATAATTGAGCAGGGCAGTGAAATTTGAAGCGGCAAATGTCCTGTTTCCTTTCAGCATCTCTGCAGGAACTGCCTCGCCGGGACCATGAGTCCCGAAAATGGCGAATAGTGCCAGGAACACTGCAGCCACAGGGAGTAGGTATAATGACCTTATGAAGCCTGTAACATCACCCAGTGCGACATAGGCCGTAATTGACATTATGGCACCTGCAAGAAAGGATGCCCCAAGTATCCCGGACCTTGTTGTTTTGCCATGTATCTCAAGATTTCTCATACTGATAACCGAAAGTGCCAGATCAGCAATCCCCAATGGCCCAGAAAAGAGGAATACTGATCTCCAGCCCGTAAACTCTATCAGGACACCGCCAAGAAAAGGTGCAAATGTAAGTCCAAGGTATACTGACATTGCATTAATGCCCAGCGCGAAGCCACGCCCACCACTGGAATAGACATAACTGACTATGGCGGTGGAGTTTGTGCTTAGAACGGCCGATCCCAGTCCTGCCAGGAATACCATGGCAATAAGGGATGCATAGGTCGAAGAAAATGAAACGGCAATTGAGGCAAAGCTGAATACTGCAAGGCCTATCCTGAATACTTTTATTCTACCGACATTATCAGAGATCCTTCCGAATAATATCATGAATGAGGCCAGGGGAATCAGGAATACCATGGGAATTAGTGCAACCTGGACAAAGTTCAGGTGAAAGGAGACACCAATTCGCGGAACTGCAAATGCAATTGCACTGGAGAGGAAAGGGGTAACAAATGCCGCAATAGAAGTGGTCGTCAGCACCAGCTTTCTCGAACCCGAATTTTTCAATCAGATCCCCGGATCATGTATACGGTGTGTGCAGATTAACTATTCCAGTGAGGAACGATTCCCGATTTTAACCATGGTGAGAACAACTGATTAAGCACATTAAACATAAAAGAGGATTATTAAATAATCTTACAGCATGATAAGATCCATGAAAGATTTGAAAGATGGAAAACAAAGCCGGGACATCATGTATTCATATGGAAAACGTGGATTTGGAACTATCATTGCAACTTTCACTGACCACGGTATTTGTGGGGTTACCATTCTCGCCTCAAAGGATTCAATTCAGGAATATCTTAAAGAAGAATATCCGGGTGCAAACATCAGGAGAGGTGAAAATCCCAGCCAATATATTGATGAAATAGTGGGGACCATGAGTGGTTCAGATCCGGTTTTTAATCTTGATATTCATGGAACAGAATTCCAGATGAAAGTGTGGGATGCGATCAGAGAAATCCCTTACGGTTCAGTAATGACATACAGCCAGATTGCAGAAAAGATAGGCCGACCGCACGCAGTAAGGGCAGTGGCAAACGCATGCGGCAAGAATCCGGTCCCGATCATAATTCCCTGCCACAGGGTCATAAGGAAAAGCGGAGATCTGGGAGGTTATGGGTTGGGCATAAATCTAAAGAAAAAACTTCTCACTCATGAAAGATATGTAAAGGAAAAAGGAAACATGGCTTCTGGGAATGCAGAAAGTGCAGAAAAAATACCGGCA
>JAMCUD010000039.1:1311-8428 GCA_023379355.1 Thermoplasmatota archaeon | reverse complement strand
ATGTAGTCGCGACTGAGGTAATAGACCCTCTATTCTTCATGGGTTTAAGCAAGACATAAACGGAACCATGTGGCAAATTCCGGCCTATCTTGTAATGCATATCCTTCTGGATCGCATGGCAATGCATTGGCTTCTTGATTGGTTCCATTAGAATGGAGAGAATTATGAGGCCATGAAGAATCATTTCCTTGGTGGAATCAGCCTCCATGACCATTGACATCAGTATGGATTAGATCCATATTCAAAATGAATTTACGAGATTTTATCTATTTTCTTTCTTAGCTCCTTTATCTCTTCCTGAAGTTGTTTGTTCATTGGATTATGCTTGGCTTTCTCCTCGAGTTCTTCCAGCTTGAGTTCAAGGCTTTTCTTCTTCCTCGTCAAGTCTCTCTTGCTCAGTCCCATATTCCCCACTTGCTATGGTCAATGAACTTATAATTTTTAGCCAGGCAATTAAAATGGAAACTGGTTAACGAAACCAGTTAAGTATCTTCACAGTTCCAATATAAAAAATCAGTTTGGCCTTGCAAGATCAAACCTGTCCAGGTTCATAACTTTTGTCCAGGCTCTCGCAAAGTCATGCACAAACTTCTCTTCGCCATCCGCACTTGCATATACTTCCGACACAGCTCTTAATTCAGAATGTGATCCGAAAATAAGATCTACAGTTGTGGCAGACCACCTCGGCTCTCCCGTATTTCTATTCCTTCCAATATATGTACCGGCCTGTTTACCGTTGGGTTCCCAAGCTATATCCAAGTCGAGAAGATTGACAAAGAAATCGTTTGTAAGAAGGCCCGGCCGATCAGTCAGTACTCCCATTCTGGAGTTTGCATAGTTTGCTCCCAATTGCCTCAGTCCACCTACAAGAACAGTCATCTCTGGGACGGTAAGTGTCAGCAGCTGCGCCTTATCTACAAGCATAATGTCAGGTCTTGTGGTAATTCCCCGTTTAATGTAATTGCGGAATCCATCAGCCTTAGGTTCCAATACCATAAAGGAATCAACATCAGTCTGATCCTGAAGAGCATCCATCCGTCCCGGAGCGAATGGAATGGATATCCTGTGGCCAGCATCAGTTGCAGCCTTTTCTATCGCGGCATTTCCAGCAAGTACGATGAGATCTGCAAGTGATATCCTTTTCCCCTTCTCTGCCTTTGAATTGAACTCTTCCATTATCGATTCCAATTTCTGCAAAATCCGGGAAAGGTTTTCCGGCTCATTCACCTCCCAATTCCTCTGCGGTTCAAGCCTTATCCTCGCACCGTTGGCCCCGCCTCTTTTATCGCTTCCCCTGAATGTGGCCGCTGATGACCATGCAGTATATACCAGGTCTCTGACGGAAATGCCAGACGACAGTATGGTCCTTTTCAATTGCTTCAAATCAGAATCTTCGACGAGCCTATGGTTCAGCACAGGTATCGGGTCCTGCCAGATTAAATCCTCAGCCGGGACCTCGGGGCCAAGGTATCTGCTCTTCGGACCCATGTCGCGGTGGGTCAGCTTGAACCAGGCCCTAGCAAAAGCATCTTCAAATTTATCAGGATTTTCAAGGTAAAATCTGGATATTTTTTCATACTTTGGATCATACCGCAGTGCAAGGTCTGTCACAAGCATGGTAGGTCTCCTCTTCTTTGTTCTGTCATGGGCATAGGGAATGATCTCCTCCGCATTCTTTGCAACAAACTGCCATGCACCTGCGGGACTTTTTTCAAGTTCCCATTCATATTTGAAAAGGTTCTCTAGAAAACCCATCCCCCACTTTGTAGGGGTGGCAGTCCACGTTACTTCAGGGCCTCCTCCGATGGTATCATCCCCCTTGCCTGATCGGAATGTACTTACCCATCCTATCCCCTGGTTTTCAATTGGCGCAGCCTCCGGTTCAGGACCTACGTAAGTCGCCGGCCCAGCACCATGAGTTTTACCGAATGTGTGACCTCCCGCAATTAACGCAACAGTCTCCTCATCGTTCATTGCCATTCTACCAAAAGTTTCCCTAATATCTATAGCAGCCTTCATGGGATCCGGCTCCTTGTTTGGGCCTTCAGGATTCACGTAAATCAGTCCCATTTCAACTGCAGCAAGCGGATTTTCCAGATCCCTAACTCCAGAATATCTCTTACTGTCAAGCCATTTTTCCTCCGGTCCCCAATAGACGGATTCATCTGGTTCAAATACATCCTCACGACCTCCGCCAAAACCAAATGTTTTCAGGCCCATGCTCTCAAGGGCAACATTTCCGGCAAGTATCATCAGGTCGCCCCATGAGAGTTTCCTGCCATACTTCTGTTTTATTGGCCAGAGTAGCCTTCTGGCTCTGTCTAGAAGAATATTATCAGGCCAGCTGTTTACAGGTGGAAAACGTTGCTGGGCATGACCTGCTCCACCTCTTCCGTCTCCCACCCTGTAGGTTCCCGCAGCATGCCATGCCATTCTGATAAGAAGCGGTCCATAATTTCCGAAATCAGCCGGCCACCAGTCTTTGGAATCTTTCAGGATCTTTGCAATGTCATGCTTTACTGCGGATAGATCGAGGGAACTGAATTCCCTAGCATAGTTGAAGTCCTTACCCATTGGGTCAGATCGTTCAGAATTCTGTCGCAGCACCCGCAGATCAAGTCTTTCCGGCCACCAGTTCTCCAGCCTATTAATCTTCCCTTTGCTCTTATCGTATGGGCAATCCTCTTCCGACATGTCATATACCCCCTTTCTCTTCAATCATGTACACATTTTTCATTCGAATACCATCCTAATAGATACTACTTCTTAATTGATAATTATTATAAGAATATTAACCTATCTCATGTCTCAGAGCTACATGACATCATGAAAAGATTAAAGAATCATATGCTCAATACCGGAATTCCATGCAAATAGAGGTGGCAATACTTCTGGCGGCAATGGGAATAACGCTTCTTGAGATGTCAGAGGCATCGGCTGTTGGTCTTGCACTCTACGCTGAAGCAAGAAATCCGGCACCATTCCTGGCAGTATCTCTTGGCGTGATAACAGTGCTTATTCCAACCGCCCTGGCCGGTGATTTCATAGCCCTTTTCCCTCTGTTCTACGTGAGGGTTATTTCAGCTGTACTTTTGCTGTATTTTGGGCAACGTCTCATGAAAAGTGCACGGCGGTCAATGAAATACCAGAGAATTGGGTTTCCAGCTGGAAAACACGAGGAAGAAAGGAGGAGTGTCTTGAGCACTGCCTATTCCGTGGGACTCGTTGAGGCATTTGAGGCTGCGATTGTGCTTGTTGCCCTATTTCCGGAGAATTATTACTCCACGTTAATCGGATTGCTACTGGGAATTATAGCAGTATTGGTGGCAGTTTACGTCTTAAGGAATCAGGTCAGGAAAGTCAAGCAGGCCACAATGAAGGTTGCCGTTTCAGCCCTGCTGCTCTCATTCTCACTCTTCTGGTTCATTGAATCAGTTCGTGCAATAAGCGATCTTTACCTTCTGCCCTTTTTTGTCACTTTTTTTGGTCTGGTTTATTACTATTCAACAAGGAATCTGCCTTCCCCCACGGACAAAGGGCAATCGGCATGAGATCCCTGATTATCTGTCAGAGAAGGAGTACTGGATCGATTTCCCCTCCTTGATGTATTTGTAAAGGGCTGATCCTGTATCGCTCGCAATCTTGATCCTGACAATTCCCTTTGAGGAACTCTTTGCCTGCAGAACGAGGATATTGTCCACATAGAATTTCACGTCCCGGTTTGGTTCTCCAACGTTCAGGTAGATAATCTTATTCTTGATATCTATCACTGCATCCTTTCTCTCGCTTTCTCCATTGCCCTGAAACGGTTCGACCTCTATGCGAACACCTAGCCTCTTCTCCAATTCAGAAACTGTTGCCCCCTTCTTTCCGATAACCTTTGAGACGCTTTCTTCCGGAACCTGAACAACAACCTTGTTCTCTCCAAGCATCTTTACCTGCACCTTAGATGTCCCTATTATACGCTTTATTTCCTGCGATATGCGATCCTCGGCCAGCCTGAAGAACGATCCTCTCTTGCCCTCTCCAAGCACTGGAACAACAACGATCTGCTCCCCAAAAGTATATATTTCGTAGACAGCAGTCTGTAGGAAGAAGTCACGAACCTCTATGACAGGCCTCGCCAAGTCCTCCTCCTGCATACCGCTTGGTACCTTCACGGAGTACTGAGTGACAAGTACGGAAGAAACCTGTCCACTCTCTATGAATATGATGGTGTCAACAACCTGGGGAATCATTCCGAGTTCAATGCGTCCAATGAATCTCTGAATTGCGTCTATTCCCCTGGTGGCATGAACAACCCCAATCATCCCGACCCCTGCAAGCCTGAGGTCAGAGTACACGTGAAAATCGTTAGTTACCCGCATCTCATCAAAAACCGTATAGTCCTCACGGACCAAAAGCAGAATGTCCCCGGTTTTTTCCATGGAGCCCTCAAGTCCAGTATACTGCGTGATCTCCCTGGAAACCTGTAAATCCCTCGGCCGTTCCATAGTCTTAACTACCTTGCCAAGTGAACTTAGGTATTCAGCTAGCGCCTGAACGAATGTGCTTTTCCCTGCTCCAGGTCCGCCGGCAACAAGAATGCCGTTGGCATGATCCTTCAATCGCTCCAGCAGTTCTGGTCTTAGCCTGTAGTCTTCAATTGACAATTTTGTTATGGGTCTGACTGCGGTTATTTCAAGGTCGTCAGAAAATGGGGGACGAGTTATTACTATCCGGATGTTGTGGAGTTGTATGACTGTGGCACCATGGGAATCCATTTCTATGAAGGAGTTCTCCTCATTTTTTCCGCGTTTCACAATGTGGTTGGCAATATCCTCAAGGTCTTTCCGTGATATCTTTGTGCCATGCCTTTCGTAATTAACCCTGCCGGGTGGTCCCTTCTTGACTGCAGGTTCCATTTCGGCCTTGAGGTGCACTGAACTGGTAAGGTCATCAAAAAACTCCTCTATATTCATGGGCTCTTTCGATTCAGGCGAAATGTATTCAACCTTGATCCCCTTGATTATGGCAATATCACGCTGGATCTGGTCACCAGTCACGAGAATGGCATCGTTTTCATATGCTACCATCCTTATAATTTCATCAATCTCGCCGCTTTTGGCTCTCCTGATCTGCCATTCGCTGGGTCTTCGGCCCTGAATTTCAAGAAATATTCGCCCATTATTTGCCATTTCACGTATCTTCTTCAATTCTTCAAGCGCTGCAAAGCCGATAGATCTACCCTCATTGGCTTGATGCTCAACTTCAGAGATCATGGCCTCGGAAAGTATGACTCTGGAATCAGGATGTGAAGAAAGGAATGCCGTAAATCTGCCATCAATTATTACTGAAGTATCTGGAACGTAATCCACGTCTCTGATAGTCCTCATAATTATATAACTGGATCGAATATTCTTCACGCTTTGAGCGCGAACTTTGACGAAATTTGCATGGAGATGGGTAAGAGATTATTCTCATTCCTTCAGGAGGAATTACCACATGGCTCGGCTCTCGGCTTCTCTGGCGGAATTGACAGTTCGCTTATCCTGTATCTATCATCTGGAAGGGTTGTACCTTATAATATCAGCGTTCCAGGATCTACGGACCACAGGAATGCTTCAAGCGTTGCCGGGGTACTTGGGACAGACTTCAGGCACATCGATCTGTCAGGGATGGAAGTAAAAAAATATCTTGGAATACTGCTGGATATTGACCCATCGATTGCCAAGCCTGACATAGGATTTGAACTTATACTGACCATACTTCTGGGTTCAGTAAACGAAGAGCATGTCATCACTGGCCAGGGATCAGACGAAATCTTCTACGGCTACAGGCGCTTCTCCGATGATTCTCTTCTTACAAATAGGGGGCACATGGACAAACTGCTTAAGGTCACCATTCCAAGGGAGAAAAAGCTTGCCGATTACTTCGGAAAAGAACTGATAACGCCGTACCTTGATTCTAAGATAGTGGAGCTTGCAGCTAAACTTGACAAACATCAGCACGTCGATTCTGAGGGGAACAAGAAGGTTCTCAGGCAGGCAGCTCGTTTAATGGGGTACCCAGAAGAACTTTCAGGCATGCCTAAGAAAGCTGCCCAGTATGGATCCGGAATTATGAAGATTCTTCGCACTATCCCGGAATATGCTGAATGGCCCGTGAAGATCTGAAGGCTTTCCATTTTGGGGAAATGTTTTCCCATGGAAGGCACTCTCATTGGTATCACACAACCTACAACTAAATTATATATTATCAAAGAATAGCCGGAAAAAGTTAGAGACACAGTACAGTGATAGCATGGTTTACATAGGAATAATTGGAGGAAGCGGATTATACAATTTGCTTGAAAACTCAAAATCTTTCGACATCGATACACCGTTTGGAAAGCCATCCAGCGCCATTGAGGTGGGAAAGATTAACGGAGTGGAAGTGGCATTCATTCCCAGGCACGGGAAAAAGCACACAATACCTCCGCACAAAGTTAACTACAGGGCAAATATATGGGCACTAAACAGCCTTGGCGTCAAGAGAATAATTGGAATCAATGCCGTAGGTTCGTTGAAGGAAGCCTTGAAACCGGGACATGTGGTCATACCGGATCAGTTCATTGACTTCACAAGAAGGAGGGAACTCACCTTTTACGACGGACCGGATGTATTTCACATATCAATGGCCGATCCGTTCTGCCCGGAGATCAACAAAGCCCTTTATGGCATTTCAAAAAATGTAGACGGAAATTCCCACATGGGAGGTTCCTACGTAACCATCGAAGGACCAAGGTTCTCCACAAGATCAGAATCCAATATGTTCAGGCAGTTCGCTGACATAATTGGCATGACGCTTGTTCCAGAGGTTAATTTAGCTGATGAAATGTCCATGTGTTATTCTGTTCTCGCGACCGTTACAGATTATGATGTATGGTCGGAGACACCTGTTGAAGCATCAGAGGTCTTCAGGATCATGAAAGAGAACGAGGACAAGGTAACCTCAATAATAAAAGGGGTTCTTCCCCTAATAAATTCAGAGAGACACTGTCACTGTAAAGATCGGCTTAAAGATGCCTGTAATCAGGTTACCCATTCCGTCAACAGCTATCCTGTAGCCAAGATCAGCAAGTATCATTATGAGTTCC
>JAMCUD010000039.1:0-1301 GCA_023379355.1 Thermoplasmatota archaeon | reverse complement strand
TCAGAGAGACACTGTCACTGTAAAGATCGGCTTAAAGATGCCAAAGCATGAGGAAACCAAAATGAAAGTAAAGTTTTTAGGAGGAGCTGAAGAAGTAGGAAGGCTAGCCATAAAGTTCCAGGATGGAAGTACAGGCTTCATGGTGGACTACGGAGTTGTTCCGGAGAAACCTCCGCAGTACCCGTTGCCGTATGAGCCGGTTGACGGCATATTTATCACGCATGCCCATCTGGATCACATAGGAGCACTTCCCGTGTGTTTCCACAGCGACAAACCGGACCTGTATACCACAACAATGACGGCAAACAGCATGGAACCGCTTTTAACTGATTCCATAAAGATTATGGAGATAGAAGGATATCCACATCGTTTCGACATCACTGACATAGACAACATGTTCGAGAAACTTACGGCAGTGAATTATGATGACACAGTTCAGGTCGGGAAATATTATGCAACTCCATATTCCGCGGGTCATATACCAGGTTCCTCAATGTGGCTGTTTGAGAACAGCAAAAGGATTCTTGTTACTGGGGACCTGTACACAAGAGATTCCAATCTACTTACCGGAGCAAAGCCGGTTAAGGCAGACATCCTTGTGATGGAGAGCACTTACGCCGGCAAGAATCATGAGGAGAGATCACAGGTCATAGCGCGCCTTAAAAGCAGGATCAAGGAGGTCGTGGACAACGGAGGGAAAGTCATACTGCCATCCTTTGCACTGGGAAGAACCCAGGAACTCATAATGATACTTGCTGATCTTGGCTACAGGATAGCTGTTGACGGAATGGGTAACCTGATTACAGGCATCTACCTTAACACTCCGGGATATTTGAGATCGAGAAGTGAATTCAGGAGAAAGGTTGGCAGAGTCAGGCAGATACGGGGACGCAGGATGAGGGAAGCGGCTCTGGAGAATGACGTAATAATAACCACATCAGGAATGCTTGATGGAGGTCCAGTACTGAACTATATACAGAAACTCATGGATGATGACAAGAGCGCCATTTTCCTGACCGGATACCAGGTGGAAGGCACAAATGGGCGCAGCCTTGTGGAAACCGGGACAATAAACATAGCTGGTTCTCCTATACGACCGAGCATGCAGGTCGAATTCTTCGATCTTTCTGCTCATGCCGGTCACGATGATCTAGTATCTTTCGTTAAGGGTGTGGGTCCTGAAAAGGTCATCCTCTGCCATGGGGAGAGCAGGGAAAAACTCCTTGACGATCTGTCAGAATATGAAGTTCTGTTACCAACTAACGGAAACGAATTTACCCTGTAATAAATTCTAATTTTTC
>JAMCUD010000038.1:7813-15445 GCA_023379355.1 Thermoplasmatota archaeon | reverse complement strand
TGGATATGGTCCTGCAAACCATGTGGCATATTCTGGCAAATCCACTCTTCTGGGAAGGAATACGAATGACGTTCCCTTCTGGAAAAGATATGGTGGAGGCACGAGCGGGAGCCTGTGGTTAGATTGGGAAAACAGTGGGAATTTTAAACTTTTACTGAAAAACTATGGAAGGATTACATGTCCCATGATCCATGGCGAAAAGGTTCTCTTTGTTTCTGATAAGGATGGAATTGCAAACTTGTATTCCATAGATTTCGATGGCAGGAACATAAAAAAGATATCCGATTCCAGGGA
Source organism: Thermoplasmatota archaeon (assembly GCA_023379355.1). The sequence continues at coordinate 15,151 of JAMCUD010000038.1, read as the reverse complement.
TTTTTTCGTAAGGAACACTAGCATTGATGGACAAAGAGTGGCATATCAGGCTGGTGGAAATATCTTCATTCTGGATATTTCAAGCGGGAAATCAGAAAAGGTGAAAATCAGTGTTAACTCACCAGGGCCAGAGGATCTTCACAAATTCGTGAATCCAGAAGATTATCTAACTTCTGTGGCAATTAACAAAGATTCAACTATAGCCGGTATAATTTCGAGGGGGCACGGTTTCGTGATGAATCCTCAGGGGGGCCCGGTTTACGAGATAAACAAAAAACCGGATCAGAGAATAAGGAATTTAGATTTTGTGGATGACGAGAACATAATACTTACAACTTCAGATGGACTGGATGAATACGTTGTAAAATACAATGTCTTGACGGGAGAAACAGGCGAAACAAGATTTGATTCTGGCATTGTGCATAGGATATCTCTCTCACCGAACAAATCAAAACTTGTCCTACTGAACAACAGATTCGAAATGCATATTTTCGACCTCAAGGATAATAAATATGATCTCGTGGATTCCTGCGAAAAAGGTTTCATAGAAGATGCAGTCTGGTCACCAGACAGCAGATGGGTTGCCTACAGTTTTAAGAACTCTTCTGAAACAAGCAATATACGTCTGGCTTCTTATGATGGAAAGATCAAAATCGACGTGACTTCCCAGGGTGGGATTGACTACTGTCCCTCATTTGATCCAAACGGAAGCTACCTTTACTATATTTCAAGACGAAGTCTGGATCCTGTATACGACAAGATTCTTTTCGATCTTGGATATCCCACGGCAGCAAGAGTGAATGTTGTTTCGTTACGCAAAAATCTGAATTCACCAGCGAACATGGTTCCGGAATCATATGCCAGTAAGGCGGATGAAAAATCCAGATTCGACATTGATCCTGATAAAATAGGGAATCGCATAGAAACAATGCCCATGGAAATGGCCGACTATGAAAAAATATTCAGTGACGGATCAAGCGTGTTCTATCTGGAATTCCCTCCGGAAGGAGCAATGAAATACTATCTTTACAGCAGCAGTAAAAGATCATCAGGAACTCTGAAAGCTTATGATATTAAAACCGGAAAGACAAGAGTTGTTGCTTCTGGGGTAAGTGATTTCAGTTTCTCGGGTGACATGAAGAAGATACTTATAGACAGTGGGGGAAAATACAGGATTACTCCTTCAACAACAACATCCATGGGATTTCCACCTCTCCCAGGAATGCCCGGAGCCCCAGAGGACATCAACTTGGAAATTCAGAGAATACGCTTCAAGGTGGATCTCAAATCGGAATGGAATGAGATGTTCAGAGAAGCATGGAAACTTATGAACGAAAACTACTGGAATCCTGACAAAGTCAAGAAAGAATGGAAAAAGGTCTATGACATGTACCATCCACTTCTTGAAGGGATTTCAACCAGATCAGAATTATCAGATCTCATCAAAGAGGCCAACGGAGAGCTTGGCACCTCCCATGCATATGAGATGGGCGGAGACATAACTGACACAAGAATTTCCAGGGTCGGTAAACTTGGAATCCAGGTAAGATCCACTGGAGATGGCTTTAAGCTGGACAAAATCTTCAGGGCAGATCAATCCAATCCGGAAGAGAGGAATCCCCTGCTGTTCTTTGGTTTAGATCTGGAGGGGTCCACAATCACTGGAATAGACAATGAAACCTTCAACGGCAGAGACCCATTGGGTAAGTATATGCTTGGAAAGGGTGGATACTTTGTGAACATGAATTTCTCTGTCAATGGGAAAAAACAGAGGGTTACTGTAAAAGCAATGGAAGATGACAGGAGAACACTGTATCGCGACTGGGTAGAGGCAAACCGTTCTTATGTTCACAGGAAGACAGATGGAAAAGTTGGGTATGTGCACATCCCGGATATGGGACCAATGGGGTTCGGTGAATTTCACCGGCTGTTCATACAGGAGTACAGGAAAGATGGTCTCATTGTTGATGTGAGATGGAATGGCGGTGGACACGTTTCACAGCTCATACTTGAGAAACTGAGGAGAGAAATACTGGGGTATGATTTTCCCAGAAGGGGCGATCCGGATCATTACCCGGCATATTCGGTAAATGGTCCCATTGTTGCACTTACAAACGAAATGGCCGGTTCTGACGGGGATATTTTCTCACACAGCTTCAAGCTCATGAAACTCGGTCCCCTTCTTGGCACGAGAACGTGGGGAGGAGTTGTTGGCATAAACCCGAAAATCACCCTTGTTGATGGCACAACCGTAACTCAACCCCAGTTTGCATTCTGGTTCAAGGATGTTGGATGGGGCGTTGAAAATTACGGCACAGATCCGGACATCGAGGTTGAAAACGGTCCTTCTGACTATATGAATCACAGGGATGTGCAACTGGACAGGACTATAGATGAAGTCAACAGGATCATCAAGGAAAAAGGGAAGATAATACCTGAACTTCCTGAAAGAAACTGATTTGATCAACAGTTATTATTCTTTATCTTCACCGACCATTTTTTTGTAAATAAAATCCATTTTTTTATTCAGTGTGTTGAGATTCTCCATTATTTTAGGAATATGGCGGTTATAGATTTTTTCAAGATTATCTATTTTTGCCATGAGGAGATCCACTTTGTTCTGGAGATTTGCTGAGAGTTCTGGTTTAAGATCACTTTCCGTTGAAAGATTCCTGGACACCCTCTGAAAATAGTCCCTGTCATAGGTACCCGTGAGTTTACCGGGTTCCATGGAAAGATCTTTGGCTGAAACATATTTTGAGAATATGAAATCTGTAAATTTTAGATCTTTATCCCTTGCCTCGTGACAGTCTTTTTCTTCCACTGGAACAGAAAGTCCATTGGAGAAAACAACTTTAATTGCATTATCGGCACAGACCGGATATTCAAAGGTCCTTATCCGTTCCTCAACTCTCCCCTGAAGGTCTGAATAAACAGTAAACGGGAAGGAACCCTTAAGGGCCTGCACAGTCCGTCTCAATTCAAGAAGCTTCCGATAGCTGCCTGAAATTGCAATATCATTTTTAAGTGCATTGTGGTCTAACGTAATTTTCGATGAGATTTCTATTATAAAATTTATGCACCATGAGAAATATCATGAGCGAAATCTGTAGTGTACATTCCTCTGTACTTCAACAGGTTCTCTACCGGATCATATTTTTCCAAAAGTCTCCTCTATGGATTCAGTGGGGTTGAATCTTCTTCTCCTTCCTCGCTGTCCATCTCCTGTAATTTTCCTGAAAAGATATATGAGGCCAATTATTGCTGGTATGGCCGGAATCCACATCATTATTGGATAGATCAGGTTATACGGGGCTGGATATATGGTTTCAAAGACTATCTCGGTGGTTTCAAACAATCCTGCAACCATGAGCTCCAGCACTACAAACAGATAGAGCAATCCAATTCTCTTCATTCTGGTATTGAATTCTTCTCCCCTTTTTACAAGGGTATAAATAATATAAATACTGGCACCTGTTGCAATTGCGTAAGATGGGAGTTCCAGCCAGGTATGGGGCAACAGGGCAAGTGTGAAAAATATGATCAGCCCTGAAGTGTGTATGCCCGTCCCTTCAATTGATATGATGACCGCGGTTTCAACAACTGAAAAGAAATAGAAGAAAATCCCAACTATGGGCACAAATTCTATTGTTGCAATTAGAAGATTATGGGGGAATATGGAGAGGAACATTGGGACAAAGGACTCTCCATCTATGGAACTTTGCTCATTTTTGAAACTGTTGTAAAGGGCTGCATTGTGGAGACTTAAGGACGATATGGCAACGTAGATGGCCATCTCTATTATGAAAAGTATAAGAAATATCCTGCCAAATCGCAAGGAACCTTTACTGAAAAGAAAATTATCCTCTTTCAATGAACACCCATGTGAATCAACCAATTAATATTTTTCCCGTATACATAAACCTGCCAGGAATACTTCCACCATTTCCCGGAAAGCTTTAAAATCCCTTTCTGTTACGAGAATATGCGCCATGCAAGACCAGATGAACTGGACAGCATACATGTCCTAATAGGAGAACTTAGGAATATTGATGGAATAAGGGAAAAGCAGGCAGGGCATTTCTATTTCAAAGGGAAAAATGTAATTCACTTTCATTATGACCTGGGGACAATTTATGCTGACATTGGGGATTTAAGAATCAAAATAACTTCACCGGTGGATACAGATCAGGTTGCGGGAATTCTACATACTGTACGGTTATGCATGGGTAAAATAATACGGGAAGTTAAAAAACGCTGATAATATGCGGGTGCCGGGATTTGGACCCGAGGCACGAGCTTGGCAAGCTCGCGTGTTACCAGGCTACACCACACCCGCCTGAGCCCCAGATCAGCTACAGGGTATTTATTTTTTTACATTCAGCAGTTTACAGTGTATTACATTAACCCCTATTTCATGATGCATGTCGTTGAATGATTGAATGGAAAATGAAATATTTCGCCATCATGCAACCTGGATTCACACTTCGTAATATTAAGATGAAATTCCTATACTTATTTATACAATGAATCCTGTAACGCCGTATTTCAGCACCTCAGAAATCATTTAGTAGCTCTGGAAGCAACATCATTTCACATGTTGTTGTATTAACAACATTTCAATACCCATGTCATGGATAATGCACATGGGACATATATTTTGAGCCTATTATCATGCACATGCAATACATGCATATTTGTCACAATATGAACTAACTCTTCATACCTCATTTTAGCTGTATACACTACAAAACAATTTTAATATCTTTTCTTTTAGCCTATTAACAAGGTGAATCCATAGTGATAATGACAGAAGAGAGGGAAAAGTTTCCTGAAATAAGATTTTCAAGTGATTTCGAAATCAGCAAGAATGCACCATTCAAAACAGTTGATGAGTTTGTAAATGCAGTGGGCCATCTCATATCACCGGACATGATGGTACTGAGGGTTACAGAGAGTCTCTGCCCAATATGTGTGGATGACGAGAAATTCGATCAGATGAGGATACCTGCAATAGTGTACGAGAATGCAGGCGAGGTCAAACTGATCAAGGAATGCCATGAGCATGGAATAACAAGGGAGAAGTACTGGGAAGATTACGAGATGTACCAGGAGGCAAAGAAGTGGCAGGATCCCGGTGTGAAGATACTGAATCCCCATGTTGCATACCTGGAATCAAAGATAGTATGCCCAACCCACTGCGGTCTCTGCATAAAGCATAAGTCACACACCGGTCTCGGCAATGTTGTGGTTACAAACCGCTGTGATCTCTCATGCTGGTACTGCTTCTTCTATGCAAAGGAGAACGAGCCCATATACGAGCCCTCACAGGATCAGGTAAGGATGATGCTCAGAAGGATGAGAAATGAGAAACCCGTGGGAGCAAACGCAGTCCAGATCACCGGAGGGGAACCGGCAATACGTGACGATATCATTGACATAATAAAGATAGCAAGGGAGGAGGGCTATGAGCACATACAGCTCAACACCAACTCAATCAGGTCAGCATTCGATCCAGATTTCCCCAAGAAGATAAGGGGTGCAGGATCAAATGTCATATACACAAGCTTCGACGGACCAACACCCAGATCAAACCCAAAGAACTTCTGGGAGATACCGGCGGCACTTGAGAACTACAAGAATGCACCTCTCGGTGTCGTTCTCGTTCCCACTGTAATAGGGGGGGTGAACGACGCATATCTGGGAGACATGATAAGATTCGGCCTTTCAAACATAGATGTTGTAAGGGCAGTTAACTTCCAGCCTGTGAGTCTTGTGGGAAGGATGCCGGACCGCATGAGGGAGAAGCAGAGGATCACAATACCCGGAGCAATAAAGAAGATAGAGCAGCAGACAGATGGCATGATCGGAAGGGAGGACTTCTTCACAGTGCCCTCAACGGCAAAGGTCTCAGACTTCATAGAGCAGCTCAAGGGAAAGGAGATGTACAAGCTCTCAATACACTTCGCCTGCGGAATGGGAACATACATATTCAAGGACGGAGACAAGGTCACACCAATAACAAGATTCATAGATGTCAGGGGAATGTTCGAATACATAGGTGAACTTGCAGACGAGATGAGGGGATCAAACTTCAGGGCAATAAAGAAGGTCTCAACAACATCCAGGCTCCTCATGAACCTCAGGAAGTTCGTGGACTATGAGAAGGCACCAACGGACTTCAAGCTCAAGGACATGGTGTACAATGCATTCACCGATGGTGATTACCACGGTCTCAAGGCATTCCACTACAAGAGCATGTTCATCGGCTTCATGCACTTCATGGATCCGTACACATATGATGTGGACAGGGTTGAGAGATGCGATATACACTATGCAATGCCTGACGGAAGGGTTGTTCCATTCTGTGCATTCAACGTGATCCCGGAACTGTACAGGGATGCAACACAGAGGAAGTACTCAATCCCGGCAAGAACATACGAGGAGAGGACAGGGAAGGTTCTGAAGAAGGACAAGTACTTCAGGGACTACAGCAAGGAGGACAAGAAGAACATCATCGCCTTCTACGAGAGAAGCATAGGAAGGAAGCTCAGGGAAGACGAGATCGGACTGAACCTGGACGAACCAATACCCGTAATATCATCAGAAAAGCCTGAGTAAGGCTTTCGAATATATTTTTTAAGTTTCTGAAAAAAAAACTGTATATTCCTAAAAATTTCATCTCATTATATGAATCATTGTAAAATGCAACATAACTCCTTATTTTCAAAGTCTCTATTGTAGGATAATATTATTGCCATACCACGTCTTTCAACATCACGTTTTCGGTTCTGATTGAGTAATAGTAACCCCTTAATTTGTAAGGATAGAGGCTATAAGTTGAAGATGCAACAAGCCTCTCTTACACATGGTTAAGTGGAATATGATATACCGGGGAATGTCCATCTTCAGTAAGTAGAAGAGGATCAATGGTATCCGCCATTATCTCTCCATCTCTCACAGGCGAAGGTGTTAATCACTCTGTTCAATGGTAATTCTGTGCACATTTTCTGGCAGTTTATGGGAATTCAAGGAGAACACGGCAATCTCCCATGATCGAGATAAAACTTTTCTAAAGTGGTGCCAAAGAGATCTGGGGGCAAAGGGAACACATCTTTGACAACAGTGTGGGTTTTAACACCGTGAGCGGGAATTCCCACCTCTTCAAGGGTGGGATGAAAGCGAACAAATTTATTTATATATAATTACTACATCCATCAGTGATCATGAAGAAAGACGTGGAGGATCAGTGTTCCAGATGATAAGGACATACAGATTCAGGATCTATCCGGACAGTGCACAGATCCACACCCTTGAATCCTCCCTGAATCTCTCATG
>JAMCUD010000038.1:0-7803 GCA_023379355.1 Thermoplasmatota archaeon | reverse complement strand
CCGAATTCACGCCCGTGGAGATCGGATCAATACCTGAAAGGGCAAATCCGGTCGTTGAAACGGGAAGCCCACGGCTTTAGTCGTGGGAGGATGTCACAATTTACAATGGAAGACCATATATTCAGGTGGGCAATCATCCTTCAAGAATGGCATTGAATGTGAAGGAACTGAAATTTGAACTGTTGGATCATACTGCTGATCTTTCAATTAAAATATACGGCAGATCTGATGAAGAAATATTCTCCAATGCTGTTTACGCCTTCAATAAGATGACAGTTGATGAGTTTTCAGGTGTTTCTGGTGAAAGTCAATTCACAATAAGATCCCCCAATATTGAGAATCTCCTGGTGGACTTTCTATCAAGGCTTATATTCGAGCTGGATGTCAATGGAATCGTCCATACAGGTGTTAAGGAGATGTCAATAAATGATAATTCCATATTCGTAAGATTGAATTATACGGAGATCAAAGAACATCACGAATATTCAAATGTAATTAAAGGTGTTACATACCATGATCTCAGGTACGATGTAAAAAATGGGTACGCAATTGTGGTATTCGATGTTTGACTACAGGCACAGACAAATAGAATAGGGGATCAATGATCTCTAAAATATTGTAATACGGATCTTCTTTTCCCATAGTGCAAGCAAAATGCGGTAAAATCGAAAAGGACATGTACAAAAAATTTTAAGAGGATTTGATATAAGCAACGATGTCTTCCTTAATGGCATCAAAACTCTTCTTCACCAGGGGAGTAGGTAGGGGTGAAAGCATGCTCCAGTCTTTCGAAGAGGCTCTGAGAGATGGAGGAATAGCACCTTTTAACCTTGTAAGCATAAGCTCAATTTTCCCTCCGTATGCAGAGGTTATCTCAAGAGAGGAGGGCCTGAAACTGCTTTCTCCCGGTCAGATACTGTTTACAGTTCTTGCAAGAAACTCATCCGAGGAACTGAACAGGATGATTTCCGCTGCAATTGGATATGCTCTTCCTACGGACAGGAGCAAATGGGGGTATCTCAGTGAACATCACAGTTTCGGGGAAACTGAGAAGACCGCGGGCTATTATGCTGAAAAACTTGCTGCAGAAATGCTTGCAAGCACAATGGGACAGACCAAAGACCTCACCTGGGATAGGGAACGTGAGGAATATGTGCTCAAGGATAAAATACTGACTACGAAAAACATATGTTCAAGTGCGGTTGTAATGAAGTCTGGGGAATGGACAACCACAATAGCGGCTGCTGTGCTCATAGTTTAAAAAGATCATTTATGTCTGAAAATATTGAGAAGAAGTGGCAGGAAAGTTGGGACAGATCGGGTGTGTTTGTTCCGGTAGTGGACACTAAAAAACCAAAATTTCTCATCACTGTGCCATGGCCATACACCAATGGTTCACTTCACGTAGGTCATGGAAGGACTTACACCCTTGCAGATATAATAGCCAGATTCAAAAGAACACAGGGGTTCAATGTTCTATTTCCCATGGCATTCCACCAGAGCGGGACACCAATACTGGCGTTTTCAGAAAGGATCAGCAGGGGAGATCCGGTTACAATAAAACAGTATGAGGATTATCTGAGAGAATACGAAAAAGCCGAAGATATACCGGGCAAGATCGAGGAATTCAGGGACCCAAAGGCAATAGCATCATATTTCTCCAGTAAGATTATAGAAGATTTCAGGGCTCTTGGTTACAGCATTGACTGGACACGAGTATTCACATCTGCCGACCCAGAGTACCAGGATTTTGTCAGGTGGCAGTTCCTGAAACTTGATTCACTTGGGCTCATCAGGCAGGGTTCCTATCCGGTCCTATACAGTATGGACGATGACAATGCAGTGGGTGAGGATGATATCAAAGATGGAGATATTGATAAAGTTTCATGGGAAGAATTCACTGCAATATTCTTCAGAGGAAAAGAATTCTCACTTGTAGCTGCTTCATTGAGACCGGAAACTATATTCGGTATAACAAACCTCTGGATTGCAAGGGATGGTAAGTATGTACTATGCAGCCTTAATGATGAAAAAATTGCAGTTACTGAAGAAGCCTACCGGAAGATGTCTTTCCAGGTTGAAAATATAAAATTCATAAGAAATCTTGACCATAAGGAGATCACCTCCCAGAAATTTCAGTCTCCCATCAGTAAGCTGAATCTTCCGGTTTTTGAAACTGCATTTGTTGATCCAGACAATGGAACGGGTGTTGTATATTCCGTGCCAGGGCATTCTGTTTGGGACTATGTTGCAAGAATGGACATTGGTGAGGGATTAAATGTACCTGTTATCATTGAGATAGATTCCAAGAAGACTGACATGAGTGCAATAATATCTTCATACAGGATTCAAGGTCTTGAGGATATCCAGAAGATAAAGGATGCTACACAGTTTCTCTACAGGGAGGAGTTTTACAAGGGCACAATGGCCGGAAATAACGGAAAGTATTCGGGAAAGAGTGTCAAAGAGGCCAGGGAACTCATCAAAAAAGATCTCACAGAAGAGGGAAGTGCATTCATATTTTACGAAACTTCCAGGAAAGCAGAGACAAGGTCAGGGTCAAAGGTCATAGTTGCAGTTCTTCGTGATCAGTGGTTCATTGACTATGGGGTAGGCTGGTGGAAAGAATCTTCACGCAAGCTTGTTGAAAACATGATGTTCTATCCTGAATTCTACAGAAAAAACATGCTTGATGCCATAGATTGGCTCAGGGAAAGGCCATGTGCCAGAAGGCGCGGGCTTGGAACAAAACTTCCAATGGACCCAAGGTGGGTAATAGAGTCCCTCTCGGATTCTACAATATATCCTGAGGTTTACACTAACATAATGCAGCTGAAGAAGATCAAGGAGGTCATTGGGAAAGTGGATGTTCCTGTTATGGAATATATCTATGGATATTCTGACAGTATTCCCCATGAGGTCCCTGAAAATATACATGAAATTGTTAAAGATGCAAGAGAGGCGAGAGATTACTGGTACGGCGTGGACCTGAGGCTTACTGCCTATCCTCACATGAGCAACCATCTTGCATTCTATGTAATGAACCATGCGGCACTTTTCAAGGGAAAGGATCTTCCCGGAGGTCTGGTAGTGTCCAGCCTTGTTGTTTCAAATGGTTCAAAAATATCAAAGAGCAAGGGAAACGTGATCTCACTTCTGAGCATCACAAGAAAATATTCAGCTGATATATACAGGCTTTACGTGGCTGTTTCAGCCGATATAGGTTCTACAATGGACTGGAATGAGAACGACCTCTCCTCTGTGATACGGAAATATGAGAATTTTCTGGAGATAATGGAGAATTTCAAGCATGCTGAACCAAAAGGAACAAGGGCTGAAAAGTGGTTTGAAGCTCGTTTCAGAAAAAATCTCTCAGCATTCATGGGGAGTATGGAAAGCTATAACCTTCGCAATGCTGCTGTAACGATGTTCTACGATGTCATGAATGATCTCAAATATGCAGAGACAAGGGGTGCCAGCAGAAATTCTCTCCTGAGCATAATAATGAAAGAATGGATAATTTCCATGTCAATTTTCATACCGCATACTTCGGAAGAATACTGGCACAGATACATTCAGGACAGTTTTGTGAGCACTGCAAGCCTCGATAAGCCCTCATTCCAGGGATGGGAAGATGAAATAATTTCTGAAGAGGAATATTTACAGGAGATAATTGGGGACATAAGGGAGATTGGAAGGGCAACTGGGATAACACCGTCCAGTGTCGTCATAAGTGTTGCTGGAAATAAATTGGCAGAAATGGTAAGGAAAATAAATCAGGAAGGTACAAAAAACCTTGATCCATGGGAAAAACAGTTTGTTCCGGAATTCATGAAAAACAGGAAGCGTATTTCCCAGAGAGTGAAAGACGAATTCTCACTTCTTCAGGAGAGCAGGTCGTACATTTCTGACACCCTGGGATGCAAGGTTGAGATTGTTATTGACGAACCGGGGAAATCAAAGAAGACTGCATGGCCCGGAAGGCCCTCAATAGTACTGCAGTGATCCTGAGAAATAATTTATAAATACCAACAATAAAGGGTCATGCAATCTAAGTGGGAAAACCAGACCTTCAAGGACGATCTTGATGAGAGAGTATATTCATCACATTTACTGGGTTCAGTCCCTGACCTTGTTCTTCATGGGGGTGGAAACACCTCAGTAAAGACAGAAGAGACCCTGCATACGGGAAAGAAAGCCTCTGTTTTGAGAGTGAAAGGGAGTGGATCGGATCTTGCATCAATAAGAAGGGAAGGCTTTACCGGTATCAGGATGGATGACCTTCTGGCTGCCAAAAACATTGCGGAGATGTCCGATCAGGAGATGGTTGACTATATGAAAAAAAGTATGGTTGATCCATCTGAACCCTCACCTTCGGTTGAAACTTTTCTCCATGCATTCTTGCCATTCAAATTTGTTGATCACTCCCATGCTGACAGTATACTGGCAATAACCAACAGGAAAGTTTCAGAAGATGAGATCAGGTCCATATTTGGGAACGTGGTTGTCATCCCATATTTTCCACCGGGATTCAAACTTGCAAGAAGTGTGCTCGAGAGACTTGGGTCCATAGGGCCGGAAACAGAGGGCATTATACTGGAAAAGCATGGCCTGTTCACCTTCGGAGACAGTGCAAGGGAAAGCTACCAGAGACACATCCACTTGGTTACTATTGCAGAGGAATTCATAAAAAGTAATGTAAGGGGCGATATATTCACATCAAAATTCAAAGAATCATCCATGGAATCAATTTCAAATTCACTACCGGCCGTCAGGGGGATGATCTCAAAAAGATCGAAAAAGATAATGCACTTTTACACTTCGCCGGAGGATCTGGAAATTGCCTGTTCAGAGGAGGCTGAGAAATTCACACAGAGAGGGCCAGCAACCCCCGACATGATAATAAGAACTAAGCATGATTACATTTACTGTTCAGATTTCAAGGAACTGGGAAAGCAGATAGTTGAATATGAGAAAAAGTACCAGGATGAGTACAACAGGTATGTAACGGGTTTTCCCATGCATGACCCATTTCCACCAGTTATTGTTGTTAGGGGAATTGGAATCATAACTTCAGGTAATTCTGCGAAAGAGGCGGCCATAGTCAGGGACCAGTTTGTGCATTCAATGAAGGTAAACTCCATTGCGGAAAAGCTCTCAGGGCAGAGTTTCATAAGCCTGGATCAGTCCTACAGCATGGAATACTGGCCACTTGAGGAGGCTAAACTGAAAAAATTCAAGCCGATGCCGCTGCAGGGCTGCATTTCTATCGTTACCGGTGCTGCCAATGGAATCGGTTATGTTGCTGCTTTGAAGCTTGCACAGAACGGGTCAGCGGTTGTGGTGTGCGATATAGATCCAGAAATCTCAAAAAGGGCCCGGGAGATAGAATCCCAGACAAAATCCCCTGTAATGCCATACAGGCTGGACATTTCCAGTGAACAGGCAATACGGGAGATGTTTCACAGTATAAGGAAGGAGTTTGGAGGGGTGGATATTGTATTCAACAATGCAGGTATACTGAAATCAGCTCCAATTGAGGATCTGGAGGTGAATGATCTGGACAGGCATTACGCAATCATCGGACGGGGCTCTTTTATTGTTTCACAGGAGGCTTTCAGAATCATGAAGGAACAGGGTATTGGCGGCAACATGGTTTTCAACATAACCAAGAATTTCACAAATCCCGGGCCTGAGATGACTTCGTACGGGGCTGCTAAGGCCTTTGCTGCATATGTGTGCCACTATGTTGCAAGGGAGGGTGGAAAATATGGAATTCGGGCCAATATCATAAACCCTGACAAAGTCTTCAGGGGGTCAAAAATATGGGAAAACGGAGTGCTTGAAGCAAGATCCAGGGCAAAGGGTCAGACGGTTGAGGAGTACAAGACACAGAATCTCCTGAGAAGAGAGGTTCTTCCTGAACATGTTGCAAATGTACTTCTTGCCCTGCTGGACGAGGAAGCTTTTGGTGCAACAACAGATGCAATGATACCTGTGGACGGAGGGGTAAAATAAGCGTTTATTTCATCCCAGGAAATGCCTTATTACTCTTGTAACCTTGAAATCAATACCAAAATTCCTCAGGTCTCTCCTGGCAAGAAGTGCAGCCTTAAAGTCCTTCAGATGGAAATTTTCCCCCTTCTGTACCTTTATGAGCAACCGGTACAGTTCCGGGTAAGGTCTGAAATTTTTTATTATTTCATCTGAATATTTTATCTTGATCTCTTCCAGGTCCTCAGTGCGCCTGAGGCACTGAAACAATATCTCTGCCGATTTCAGTGAGGGGATTATACCCTCCCCTGTTATTGGTGAAACTGTGCCTATTGCCTCTCCAGTTCCAACAACACTACCATTGGAGATCTGGTCAAAAAGGGGTTTGAGGCGTATCTTTCTTCCTGTGACTTTCAGATGGGGGATGGGCCTGAGAGACGAATCAAGGGTTTGAAGATCAACTGCTCCGGACCCAATGTGATAATGGTTCCCAAGTGGAAACTCCCAGTAATACCCCTTCCCACCTTCAAAAAAATGGAAGTAGAAATCGTTGTGGGGTGCGGAATCAGTGAGATATTCCCTGGCCGGCATAAGAAGATCAGATACGGGCTTGCCGAGATAGTATCTGGAAACCCCTGTTGCATCCACCACCAGGTCGAATTTACCCCGTATGATCCCTCTTTCAGTATTCATTCCATCAACCATATCTTTCTCCAGACTGTTCTTGTCAATGGTGCAGATCCCTTTTGACTTGAATTCCACAGGCTTGAAGTTATGGCCTGAAAATGTTATTCCTGAGGATCTGGAAAGAACATATTTATCGGCATCAATTCCTATGTTTTGCATGTAAAGCCTGAGTTTTTTTATGTTTGTTGCGTAACCGCAGGGAATGTAATAATCCGGCACCTTTGGATCGAAACCTGTAACTTTGAATCCTGAAATTTCCAGCCTTCTCAAAAGGTATGAACCGGATACTCCAAGCCCCCCAATGGCAACGCTTCCTATTTTCAACAGAACAGTATTGGTTTTGCAGTATATTACTTTCTTCGGTCAGGATGGGAAATGCAAAAGGTTAAAATGCCAGATTTCTACGGAATTCAGGAGTGGGCTGAATTTGCAACAATATTTCATTAAATTCTCATACATTGGTTTCATGTTCTCCGGTTTCCAGAGAGGCAACGGAGAGAACAGTGTTGAGGACAGCATCATTCGCTGCCTTGAGAAAAACCACATGCCTGGTGAAATTCATTCTGCTGCCAGGACGGACAGAGGTGTGTCAGCTGTAGGGAATGTATTCTCAATGGAAAGCGATGAATCCATTGAAAAAATCCTGGGAATTCTCAATTCGGGAGTAAAAAACTGCCTTTTCCACTCTTTTGCTCCTGTCCATGAGGAAGCTAACCCCAGGCACAATGAGATGAAGCATTACCGTTATTTTCTCCCATGTATGCAGGAAAACATGGCATTTGAGAGGTTCATCATGAAATTCAAGGGCGAGCATGATTTTTCAGGTTTCTGCAGGAGGGACCACAGGAATCCAATAAGAACAATTAAGGATATACAGACATCGTGGTCTAATGGATTTGGTGCCATAGATTTCTATGGAAAAAGCTTCGTATGGAACCAGATCAGGTCAATCGTGGGGTTCACCCTGAGACATTTTACTGAACAGGATCTTGATCCTTTCAGTGAAGGTACTGCAAATTCATACATAGCTCCAGCTGAAAATCTTGTGCTGATTGACATTACATACGAAGGGATAAAGTTCAGGAGAGTGGTAAACAGATCAAAGGATAGGTACTTTTGCAG
>JAMCUD010000037.1 GCA_023379355.1 Thermoplasmatota archaeon | reverse complement strand
TCTGGAAGGGTAGTCAACAGGACTGAGTTTGACTGGTTTCAATCCCAGTCTTTCAATTACGGCGTCTGCAAATTCAATGGTCCCAACCTTCTTCTTGGAGACGTCGGGATCGTATATGTCATATGTATGGATGCCGTCTTCAATTGTTTTCAGCCAGGCATTGTGAACCCTTGTGGCAACATCTCCCTGACCGATGTGCACAAGCATTTGTACAGCTGCAAGTAGAAGCCCTGATGGGTTTGCAACGTTCTGTCCTGCCCGCCTTGGGGCAGAACCATGGATTGCTTCAAACATTGCCATGTTATCTCCAATATTGGCACTCCCAGCCAAGCCAACTGAACCGGCTATCTGAGCCGCTACGTCCGAAAGGATATCTCCATAAAGGTTTGGAAGAACGATGACGTCAAATTCCTCAGGCTTATCTGCCAGTTTTGCTGCTCCGATATCCACAATCCAGTGCTCACTCTGTATATCCGGGTACTCCTTTGCCACTTCATCGAAAACCTTGTGGAATAGCCCATCTGTCATCTTCATGATATTATCCTTTGTGAAGCAAGTAACCTTATGCCTTCCGTACCTTCTGGCATACTCAAAACCGTATCGTATAAGTCTCTCAGATCCGGGACGGGATATCAGCTTGAGACATTGCACAACGTCTCCGGTCTGCCTGTGTTCAATTCCGCCATAAAGGTCTTCCTCGTTCTCCCTTATAATCACGACATCCATCTTTGGATGCTTAGTTTTTACAAATGGATAATAAGAAGGACACTGCCTGACGTTTGCATATAAACCCAGTGTTTTTCTTACAGTTACGTTCAGGCTTTTGTAACCCCCTCCCTCTGGCGTCGTTATGGGGGCTTTGAGGAATACGCGTGTTCTGCGAAGTGAATCCCATGCTGATGGCTCTATTCCTGAGGAAATGCCTCTCTTGTAGACTTCTTCCCCCACCTGAATTTCCTCAATCTTCAGCCTTGCTCCGGCTGCTTTAATTATCTTTAGTGTTGCGTTCATAATTTCTGGGCCAATACCGTCACCGTATGCCACAGTTATTGGAACCTCACTTCCAGATTCAGAATTTCCTTTCATCAGTATACCATATCACTAATTGAATTTGAAATTAATTCCTCAATTCATTGAATGTTTCTGAGTATACCCATACATATGTCTCACGAATGGACAGCGGGATACTTTCACACTGTTTTCCTTCTTGTATTCTTGAATTTAACTTTTTTGCCTTCGTTGTCCGATCACCCCAAAGCAATTAAAAAAATATATTGTTATAAAAACGTTGATGTATCTAAGGATGCATTAATGCCCTATTTTGTGCTTCCCGCTATCGAAAATGATTTAAAAGATGATTTCGTAGGGAAATCATGGATCAACCTCAACCAGAAAAGAAAAAGATGCCTAGCAAAACACTGGGGGCGATAATTGCAATTGTCATTGTGATTATCGTGGTGGGCTCAGTTGTTGGTTTTGAACTTAGTAAGCCGAAAACGACGTCTACAAGTGAGACACAGTATCTTGCTGTATATCCCGGACCAGCTGGAGTGAATAACAGTGCCCATCTGGTGGGCGGAGATGTTCTTGCTGTTGCGAGAGGCTCCCCTGACATGACAGCAATAGAACAGTTCCTGGCTTATATGATGTCTCCGTATGTACAGCAACTCTATCTGAATGCTACGGGCTTCATACCAGTTGACAAGAATGCCTACGGAAGTATGAGTGCATCTCAGAATACATTCGATACCAGCATTTACTCGTCGTCTAATGCAACTGTAACAATATACTACTACGATGACATCACACCTACAGACGCTACCTTTGTTCAGGGTATCATTAATTCATTTGAATCTCACTTTACGAATATCAAAGTTGATTACGTAAATGAACCCGCCACAGACATTGTCTCAGGCGTCCAGTCATTCGAGGCCTCCGGCACTGGAAGTGGCTCTAACTTCGCAATTTCAAGGGCAATTGTTATGAGCATCGACAACCTTGATGTTGGTACTCTCTTTTACGACAATGACCTTGCCAACCTGACAAGCATGGCCTCATCTGTTATGCCTAGCGATATAATATCTTCAATATCCCAGGTAACTAACTATGAGACAGCAGTCTTTGGTGGCATTTACTTCATTACAGAGAGAGTTAACATACCGCTTGTGTGGATAAATTACACAGCTCTGAAAAATGCAGGAATATCTAGCCTTCCAAATAATGATAGTGCACTGCTGGCGGACGCTAAGGCACTCTACAACAAGTATGGAATCGGCATGATTAATTTCCAGGGACATGGAGGAGCCAGTACGGCCACTGAGCTTTATCAGTGGATGGTACAGTTCGGTGGAAACCCACTGAATTTCAATGACACAGGTGATATCCAGGCAATGGAATACATCTATAACCTAAGCAAATACTTCAGCCCCGAATACAAGACATCTTACTGGGCGACTTACAAGGGTCTTGCAAGCAACAAATACACAGTAATGGACTATCAGTGGCCTGGTTCCGTAAACCTCACTGCCCTGGGTATGAAAGTAGAGAACAATGCTTCAGTGGCAAACGTGTCTGAACAGGCAATTAAGGAGGGTGTTTTCCTGAGAACTCCTGTTCCATGGATCTCAGAATGGCAGACTCTTATTGACGATGCGTGGACCACTTTGATAGTTGACGGCGGAAGTTATACACAGATAGCAAGCGTCCTGAGTCACGAGAATCAGCAGCTATATAATTTCCTGCAGTCAAACTACGGCCCCACGGTGGCATCTAACTACGAAAACGGAAGTTATAAGCCATTGGAAGTATAAATACAATATTTTTATAATTTTTTTATTTATTGTTGATGTAGTTTTCACTTTTATTTTGTTGCAGGATCTTGATTGCTACTCGCTTATCACTTGTTCTTTTTCCGAGAGTATCATCCCATCTTATAATGAATCTTTAGTTTCTTCAAAAGCCTATGATGCTATGAAAAATAATGTGGATTCGGTTCGCTAATTATCGACTATCCTTCCATCCCTGTAAACATTAAATTTTTTAATGCTAAATGAAATCTTTGAACCGATCTCCGGCTTGAACGAAGATTTCAGCACAAGATTGCGATCCCCCATCTTGGCATATACGAAATAAGTCTCATGTACAAGTTCTGATGCAACTACGGTAGCTTCAAGGTCACCTTTTCCTGTCTCAACCCAGTATGCTCTGAAGCCCATCTCCGTGCCCTCATCCATTCCAACGATTTCTCCATCTAAAAAGTTCATTGGATACTCTCCAATAAAATCAGCAACCCATTTCGTAGATGGTCTTTCATAAAGGTCCCGATATGAACCGATCTGCTCAACCTTTCCGTTTCTCAGCACTCCTACCCTGTCTGCAAGATTCTGTGCTTCACTTTGATCATGAGTAACATAGACAAACGTCTGGTCGAATTCCCTCTGTATCTTTCTAAGTTCCTCCCTGGCTGTAAAGCGGACTCTTGCGTCCAGGTTGCTAAGTGGCTCATCGAGCAGAAACATGGCTGGATTTCTCACAAGAGCCCGACAGAGTGCTACCCTTTGCTTCTGACCTCCGCTTAGAAGGGTCACGTTCTTGTCCAGCTCCGTGGCTATGTTAAGCTTTGCTGCAATTTCTGTCACCTTTTGCCTGATGCTGTCCTTGTCCATGCCAGCCATTTTCAAGGGGAATGCAATGTTCTGAAAAACAGTCATGTTTGGATAAAGAGCGTAATTCTGAAAAACCATTGATATATCACGCTTATTTGGCGGAAGTTCCGTAACATCACGTCCATCCACTAATATCCGCCCCGAAATTGGTCTCTCTATTCCCACTATCGTTCTCAATAAAGTGGATTTACCTGTGCCAGACGGCCCCAATATTACGAAGAATTCCCCATCCTCTATGGAAAGGTTAAGGTGATCAAGAACTACCTTATTTCCGAATACTTGAGTTAAATTTTTGAGTTCTAATTTCGAAGTCATCCAACTAATCCTCCTGTAAGATATTCACCTTTTAGGTATTTTTGCAAGATTGCTGCAAGAATTATCACTGGTATTGTCACCAGGAGAGCAAATGCGCTCGCCTCATATGGCAGAGCCCGTGTGACGTAATTGTACAACTGAACCGGAAATGTTGGGTTGCCAGGTGAAATAATCACTGCATATGTGAATTCATCCCATGAAGTCATCCACGATAGAAGGAAAGTAACTATAATTGCTGGAACGACAAGAGGGATGGAAATACGCCCAAAAGACGTAAAGAGACCGGCCCCGTCTACCCTGGCCTGGTTATCAAGGTCTTTGGGTATGGACCTGAATCCTCCCACCATTATAAACACCGAAAGTGGAAGAACGACAAGCTCCTGCGATAATGCTATACCCAACAGATTGTCGTATAATCCTACTTTAATGAATTCAGCAGCAATTGGGATTGCAACGACAATGCCAGGCATCATGTTTACGAAGAACAATAGGATAACAATTATGTTGGCCACTCCTGCCTTTATCTTGCTCAGACCGTAGCCAGCTGGAATGCCCATCGCAAGTGAAAGGGCGGCAACCATAAGAGCGACCTCAAAACTCCTTATGAGCGGATTTACCAGGCTCACAGTATGAAGCGATGTTATGATATTCTGAAACGTAAGAGCGACGGGGAACTGGGCAGGATATACCTGACCGAATGTATATGAAACAGGAACAAAGGTGATAAGAAAAAGTATGTATAGCGGATAAACAAAAATTATGGCTAGAATAATCACAGCAGCGTAAAGTCCAACATCACGAACTTGCATACGATTTCACGCCTCCTGCCCAGATTATTATTGAAGAAAATACGAGAATGAATAGTAGCAAGAATACCGCAGCTGCGTACGAATAATAGAGTGTCACGGAAGAGAGATTGTAATTTTCATAAACCAGTGTTGTCAGAAGGATAGGATGGTATCCAATCAGAATTAGAGGAAGGGCAAAAATGTTGAATTCGCTCACACCTCTTATCATCATGGCAATGGCCATCGTCCCTTTTATATTTGGTGCAGTTATGTGCATGAACCTTCTCAATGGACCGGCCCCGTCGACCATTGCTGATTCCCTCAAGGTGGGGGAGAGACTTGTCAGTCCGGATAACAAAATCAGGGCAACAAGCGGAGTGTTCTTCCAGGAGTCAGAGAACATTACGATTACCATCTCAGAATATCTATTGGCATACCAATTTACAGGATGTATACCCAGAGACACAAGAAACGAATTTGCATATCCACCAACGGCCGAAAATACTATGGAAAATATGAACCCTGAGACCACTGTGGCAACTCCAAACGGAAGAATAATCAATGTGGAAAATGCACCTTTGCCAGCAAACCTCTTTGTCAGGATTGTGGCAATGGCAAGGGCCAGAAAGAACTGAATAATGAGCGCCCCGATGCTGACTATGACGGTATCAACCACAGAAGTCACGAGGCCCATGCTTATGACTGCACTATAGTTACTCAGGACGAAGTGTTTTGTCGGTGTTTGAAAACTCCCAAAAACGGCTTCCGCAGCAGGATAAAAAGAAAGTGCCAGGACGTATGCGAGGGCAGGAACTATGAAAAGAAAATAAGTGTAGGAATCTTTCCATTTAAAACTATGGTTTAGGTTTCCACCTCTCTGGTCAATATTATTAATTGATATATGATCCGCATCGGTCATTTTCTCTAACATTAGTTGATCCATCCATCTTATATAAAATGTCTTTCGGAAAGAGGCAACTGTGACGACATCCTAGGTGCATGCGGAGCTCATAATTATTGGACGCAGATTAATCAAAGAGCTGGAAGTTTCACGAAAATCTGCAATTGACGAACCTTAAGATCGTAAATTTTTTAAACCCATATTTTTAGCTGTATTAAGAGCAAAATGGAGGCAAGAAAGTTGGTTAATGGAAAGTATGAGTGCGAAATGTGTGGAACGGAGCATAGCACAGAAATAGAAGCAATCCAGTGTGGATGCGGCTTCGACTAAATCTATTTTATCTGTCTTTATAGGAAATTTGTAAAAAAATAATATTGTTTTAGACTGTATTCATTTATCTCTGGTCTATGGGGACATACTTCAAATCAAGCTGTCCTACATAGTGATCCAGTGGTCTGAATAGTCTGTTGTTCTGCCAGTATTCGAATAAGTGTGCGGTCCAGCCTACAACTCTTGAAGCTGCAAAGACCGGTGTGAACAGATCAGATGGTATTTCCATTGCCGTGTAAAGGGGTCCAGCAAAGAAATCTATGTTTGGCCATATCCCCTTGGTCTTGCTCAGTTTCTCCTCCATGAGTTTCTCGGCCCTTATTGCTATTTCAAGCAGCTTCTCTATTTTGGGATCTGTTGTCTTCTGCATGAACGACTTGAGGTAGTTGTATACGATCTTTGCTCTTGGATCATATGCCTTATAGACCCTGTGACCGAAACCCATAATTCGCTGCTTTCCAGCCAGGGCATCCTCAATGTAAGTTTCCGTATTGTCCGGTTCACCGATTGCCCTCATCATGTTGAGGGCTGCTTCATCCGCTCCTCCATGGAGTGGGCCTCTGAGAGTAGAAATACCGGCAACAACTGCAGCATAGACATCGGCTAATGTGGAACCAGTCACCAGTGTGGAAAAGGTTGAGGCATTGCTTCCATGCTCTGCATGCAGGATGAACATAAGATCAATGAGTTTTGATGATTCCTTGTCCGGCTCCTTTCCTGTCAGCATGTAAAGAAAATTTGCGGAGTGCGAAAGCTTTGTCGAGGGTTGAACGACTGACTTTCCCTGCTTATATCTACCAATCATTGCAACGATGGTCGGCATCTTGGCTGTAAGCTTGATAGCTCTTTCCAGGTTTGCATCGGATGATTTATCACTCATATCTGTGTCAAAAGAGGGGAGGGCAGAGACGCATGTCCTGAGAATATCATTTGGGTGCATCCTGCCTGCGAAATCCGCGATGATGCCCTCAACTGCCTCAGGAACGTCCCTCTCGGAAATCAGCTTCTGAGTGAAGATGTCAAGCTCCCTCCGGGTTGGAAGATGTCCATAGAGCAATAGGTAGGCGACTTCCTCATAGGTTGACTTTTCTGCAAGAACTTCAATGGGATACCCCCGGTACCAGAGTTTTCCATTCTGCCCGTCAATCTTGCAGAGAGTGGTATCGGCAATATAGATGCCTTCTAGTCCCTTGCTGATAGTAACGTTTTCTTCTGCCATGGAGGGATATCATTTGAATATACTTATCTGTTTACTTCAATATGTTAAAATAAGAGATTATGTGCATTAAACTGATCAAAAATATTGAAAAGATAACGATCGGTTATGTCCATGCACCGGCAATTTCAGAAGTCTTCCTGACCATGAGCATGTTTCGCATGTTTGCGAGCGATCTTTCATGCGCAGACTTGTCCGCAGAGGATACGGCATCTTCCACAACCACTGTATAGAAACCCCTATTCATTGAGTCCCTGGCGCTGGATTCTATGCCAATCTCCGTGGCTATGCCCGAGAATATGATGGTCTGGATGCCTGCGTTCCTGATCATCAGTTCAAAGTTTGTCCCTATGAAGATATTTGCAGTGTTTTTTAAGAGAATTATGTCATCCTGTTCTGGCTTGATTGAAAGTTCCATCTGTTCTGGGGAGATTCCTCCCGGGAATCTTCTCTGAGATAGCCTGACCCCTGATTCGAAACGCTCCGGTAGAGGAGTTATCTTTGTAAAGAAAATGGGAACATCAGCTTTTCTTGCCATTGCAATCAGGTCAGTAACATTCTTCAAAAATTCCTCGCGGTTGAATATTCTTGAGACAAGCAGATTCTGGACGTCCCAGACTACAAGCGCCGTATGATCAGGCCCGACTATCTCCTTGAATTCTGAAAGTATCTTTCTCGTTTTCATAAACAAATATCGTTTTATTTCATATAACCTATATCTTACTTGACTGACTTTAGTGTTTGTCTCCTACTGAGTTCTGCCTTTAAAGTGTCAAATCTACGGGAATTGATAACATTCTCCGCAGATAGCCATCCACGCCTTGCGATGGATACTGCAAATCTCAGGAACCCAAGTTCCATAGCCGATGTGGCCCCGCTTCCCAGGACAAAATTAACTCCACTTTCCCTTCCACGCCTGACTATATCAGCGGGAAGATCAGATCGTTCGGGTAAGCCATTTATTTCCAGCCATACATCATGTTCCTTGCAGGCCCTGAATAGCCTGTTGTAGTCCAATGGGGCGGGCGAGATCTTTCCAATGATCCTTCCGGTTGGGTGGGCGATTGCGTGGACAATTCCGGATTTGATAACGGCAAGATAGGAATCGGTATTCAGGTTTATGTCATCCTGTGAGAGCCCTGCAGATGATGCCACAATGTAGTCAAATTTTGCAACCAAATCTCTGTCTAAGGAATTTTCAGCAAGCTGCTGTACATCCAACTCCACACCGACCAGGATTCGTTCCCTTTGGGAAGCACCGATCGACTTCACTGTATCAAGGAAATTCTCCATGTCCCCATCGCTTATCCTTCCAGGGGGATTTAACGTATGGGCCTGCTCTGCGCTGAGGAGGATAGCGCCATACCAATCAACGGGCTTTCCGGTGTGTGATAAGATCCTGGAGATCGATTCTGCCGTCGCCCCAGGGGGAACATTTATGTGCATATCGCTGGAGATATCATAACCTACAAGTGTTGGCAACCTCCCGGCCATTGCGAGTTCAATTTCTCCAGTATTTTCCCTCAATTCAGGGGGTATCCATTGCAAACCAAGTTTACCATAGACATCCTCTTCGGTTTTTCCAGCAATCAAAGTGTCGCCCCTGAAAAGACCGTATTCGTTAAGTTTCAGTCCCTGGGAGATTGCAAGATCCCTTAACCTGATATTATGCTGTTTGCTCCCGGTAAAGTATTGCATCGCAGCCCCGAATGATTCCTCACTGAATATCCTGAAGTCGCAGTTAAGACCAGAATCTAGGGACACGGATGTCTTGGATTCACCTCTGGCTATGATTCCGTTTATCTCTTTCAAGCCCAGAAAAGTTTCATAGCCTCCTGCCGGATCATCTGATACGGCCAGTATATCAAGGTCTCCAATGGTTTCCCTCATTCTTCTGAAAGATCCTACCAGTTCAACTTTTCGGAACTTTCCTGTGATCAGAAGTTTTTCCCTGATATTATTGGCATAGTCAAAAATCCTCCCGAGTGGAATGCGTTCTGCAGACATGGTCTCCAGTTTTTTGAGTTCAGAGGCCAGGTTTTCTTCAGATTTTTTCCCGAAACCGGGAATGCCTGCTATCCTGTGATCATTGACAGCCGATCTGAGATCTTCAATGTTTTTCACACCAATGGACCTGTAGAGAGCATATATCTTCTTTGGACCCAGCCCCTGAATCCTTCTAAGATTTTTAAAGTCCAATGGATATTTCCTCTTCATCTCCAGGTATTTCTCTATTGATCCGGAGGTTATGTACTGGATTATCTTCTTTTCAATTGCCGGACCCACACCATCAATTTCCCTGAGTCTGTTTTCCCTGTACATTTGTTCCAGATCAACTGAAAGTGACCTGATTGAACTGGCAGCCTTGCGGTATGCAAGAGATTCCCATCTGTTACCCTCAATTTCCTCCATGTCTGCCATTTCATCAATTATATCGGCAACGTCCTGGTTGATCATGCTATTCTAACATGCCTTCCAAGTTAAATACCACTTCCATGAGATAAAAAACGACGGAAAAGTCATGAAAAAGCCAGTAACTGGCTTGGGAAAAAAGAATTCAGGTCATTTATAGGACAGCACAGCATCACCGCGCACTTATTTCCTGACTGGATTCTTCCAGAAATTCTTTCAGAGGTATTTTTACCGGATCAGACGCCGCTGTTGCAGCATCTTTCAGAATATGCCCTGTCAGTACGGAAACAACTGTGTCATTATGATCTATTTTCCCTTCAGCAACTAGCTTCCTTACCCCCGCCAGGGAGGCTGCAGAAGCCGGTTCACACCCTATGCCGGATCGATCTACAATCCTCTTGGCAGCCATTATTTCGTTGTCACTTACTCTAACGACAAGTCCATTGGTTGCCTTGATTGATTTGAGCGCCTTTTCCCAATTAACAGGGTTTCCGATTCTTATGGCGCTTGCGATCGTTTCCGCCTTAACAGGTTTCAACTCACTTTGATTCCCTGCCCATAGATTGTAAAATGGGCTCGCTCCTTCAGCTTGCACCGACACTATCCTGGGAACTTCATCAATAAAATCCATGGCTTTGAGTTCTAACAGAGCCTTTCCGATTGCACTCGTGTTGCCAAGGTTGCCGGCCGGAAGTGCAATGTAATCGCATCCTTTCAATTCCTCCATTATTTCAAATGCTATTGTTTTCTGGCCCTCTATTCTCCAAGGATTTATGGAGTTTAAAATATAGTATTTGGAATTTCTCAGCGCGAGATCCTGAATCCTGGCCATGGCAAGATCGAAGTCTCCGGGTACGTTAATGATCCTTGCGCCGTACGCTATGGCCTGGGCTAGCTTTGACTGGGATATGCCGCCATCTGGAATCATTACACTGCTGCTGATGCCTGCCAGTGCGCTGTACGATGCTGCAGATGCCGAAGTGTTTCCCGTGGAAGCACAGATGGTTTCTGTGGCCCCCAATCTCAGCGCTTCGGAAACGGCTACGGTCATCCCCCTGTCCTTGAAGCTACCGGTTGGATTTTCCCCTTCATGCTTCAAAAAAAGATTTGGGACTCCCGCCCAATCCGATACCTTAGGGTGACGATATAGCATGGTAGATCCTTCCCCACGGGAAATGATTTTACGGGGTATCAGCCCCCTGTGGATAAGCTCCCGGTAGGCCCAAACGCCCCTGAATTTAGAATCCTTCGTGAATATCATTTCCCCCTGATCAACTTCAAGAAGGGCGCCACATCTATCGCATGTATATTTCTTTCTCTGAATTCCGAAACCTGTGCCGCATCTTATGCATCTGAGGACTGGATCCTCTGATCTGCCCATACGCGGTGCTGATGCAAATGAGGGGATAAAAATCCATTGATAAAAAACCTGACATAAATCATTAGAGAAGCAAATTTCTGCAACAATTTCCGGTTTTTCCGGCTCCATTGACCAAATCTTCCGGTGCCGATGATGCCGAATTTGCAAATGATAT
>JAMCUD010000036.1:7552-11649 GCA_023379355.1 Thermoplasmatota archaeon | reverse complement strand
CGTCTAAACCCATAACAAAGCCGGAAAATCCTGAAAAATATTGGCCTGAATGTAATAATTAAAAATAGTGTCTAGTCCCGGCTCCTGGCCAGGAAAAAGGAGGCCAATGCCGGAACTACGACCCAAACAATTCCAACGGCCGTAACTGAAGCAAGAGTTATGCCCAGGCTGGCAGCCGTTACTCCCTGTCCTACAAATCCCAGTATTGAGGAAAGGTAACCCTCATGGTAGGTGAAGATAAGTGTGGGGTAGTAGCTGGGCGATATGGAATCAAGAATTATACTTACCACAAGCCCGCTTTTGACAGCGAGGTTGACGTGAGTCTCGAAAAGCAGTACATCCATAAGATCGTTCCAGAATAGAGACATAACAAAGAACAGGCCAATGCCTATCCCCAGAATTCCTCCCTGGGACCTGACAAACTGGGATACCAGATAGATAATTCCTGAAAAACCGACTGCTTCTATTGTATAACCAACTAAAATGCTGAAAAAGGATGAATTAGAAAGAGCCGATCCTGTGTATTTCAGAACAATGAGGTCCGAAAGCGCGAGAGCTATGAGCAGGCCCGCAAGAAAGCTCATTGCCCCTCCGGTAAACCTGGATACCATTACCCTCCCTTTTGTCACAGGTCTTGTAATTATGGATTCAAGTACCCCGGATGCCTTGTCCTTGCCATAATAGAAGTAAGCAGAGAATATACCCAGTATGGGAATGAGGAATTCATAGGGTATTTGCATGACGCCTTCTATGAAGGATGATGCTGATACTGTGCTGTATAGGGGCGCTACTATCCCTACTGTTGGGTGACCCGTTGAGTTGAAGAGTTCCACTTCAATTGGCCTGCCATTGGCACTCCTGTTGAGGGGGAGAGTTATGATCGCGTTATTTACATCGGAAATAGTCCTGTAATAGGTCATATGCCGTTCCGGCGATGGAAATGTGTAACCCGTAACACTTGTTACATTATAGTAGATGCCCTGTGCTGAAAGAGGGGTATTATTTTCCGAGACGTAATGGAACAGGATGTTATTCTCCACCCTATTGGATTGGTTTGCCACTACCAGTAGCCAGCTAGTTGAGTTCTGTGACTCGGAAAATCCGTCACTGGTTAGAGCTAAAAATAACGATGCAGAGCTAATGGCCATTACATTTGAGCTGACATTGATTCCGTCAAGGTATTCATTGTTGTAATAATAGTATTGAAGTTCCCGGGAACTTGTGAAGGATAAATTAAGAAGTGACCAGCTCCCCCATTCTGGCTGCTTACGTTTGTAAGGTATGACACTATCCTTAAACCCTGCACCGGCTGCCCGTAACCATTAACCGCATAATCCACTACTTTGTACGTTCCGTTACTGTCGAATACGGCCGGAAGAAGGTATGCTTCACTGCCTGGCGGAGTAGCCGAAGATGAGCTTGTGCTCACAGCAGCAAAGGCTATGCCTGCTGTGAATAAGACTATTAATGCTATCATTATGATTGTGAATTTCCCGGTCAGAGTTCTCTTAAGATCATAAAGAAAATCCCTCATTTTCCCTCACCCACAAGCTGCAGGAAGTATTCCTCCAGGCCTTCACTTTCTGAAGCTATTGAAATTACGCGATATCCCGCAGAGAAGAGCGCTTCTGATATCTTGTAGCTTTCTTCCATTGGGAGCTTCAAATCCCTCACATAAATGACGTTCCCGTTGATCTCCACTGAACCGTACTCTTCCAGAACTCCGGCTACCCTAGCATCTGCTGTCTGAAGAGTAATCCTGATGGAAGTCTTTCCGAGATTGCCAAGCTCTGAACGTTCAATTACCTTGATGAGTTCCCCGCGCCTTATAATGGCAATCCTATCTGCCACATTCTCAAGTTCAGACAGTATGTGCGAGGAGAGGAATACAGCTTTACCATCCTTCTTAAGGGAAAGCATGAAGTCTCTCATGTTCTTTACCCCTTCCGGATCAAGACCGTTCAGTGTTTCATCGAAAAGGAAGTTATCTGGATCTCCGATCATTGCAGCAGCAATGGAAAATCTCTTTTTCATTCCCTGCGAATATTCCTTTAGCGGCCTCTTCCTGGCTTCCCACACGTTGAACTTTTTAAGAAGCATTTCAGCCTTTTCCTCCGCTTCTCTGGGATGAATTCCATAGAACCCCGCATAATATTTGAGAAGCGGTACTGCCTTTCCGTTTGGATCAAAATTCGGAAGCTCGGGAACCCAGCCAATATGCTTGGATGCCTCAACCTTTTCTTTCACGATGTCATGACCGTTAACAAGAACCTTACCGGAAGTCGGGAAGATTATGCCACTAACTATCCGAATTGTTGTTGACTTCCCCGCTCCGTTAAGCCCAGCGAATCCCATAATTTCCCCTGGGTTTATCTCCAGATTCATATCCCTGAGCGCCGGAGGCTGGCGCTTGCTGTACTGTTTAGTAAGTCCCTGAATTTGAATCATGTGCGATGCATCATGCCAGGGTATAAATAAGTTGACATAAAATATAACACATTCATAATATCTTAAAACAGCGATTCCGTTTCATGCAAGCGTCCCTGATAATACCAATGATCACGCCATTTAAGGATAACCACCTCGACCGGAAAGCTCTCAACAGATTTGTGGAGTACGCAAAGGCGAACAGATACGACGGCCTTTTTGCCGGTGGATCAACGGGGGGATTTGCCTCTCTGTCTTTTGAACAGCATCAGCAATTTCTTGAATGGGTAATGGAGGCCGCCCAAGGCATGGATCTATATGCCGGAATAACAAGAAGCAGCATCATAGAGACGCTACATATGGGAAAAATAGCCAGCGATCTCGGCTACAGCAATCTTGTAGCAATAAATCCTTTCTATCACAGGTACAGCCAGGATTCCGTTTACAGATTTTTCGATTCAATACTCGATGCATTTGACGCAGATGTCTACGCTTACAACAATCCTGGCCTAAGTGGAACGGAAATACTACCTGAGACCATCAGGAAATTGAAGGAGAATCACGAGAATCTGATAGGTCTTAAGGATAGCGGCGCCGACATGGCGAAATTCAGGGAATTTTTGAAAATAAGGGGTCTGAAGGTATTTCAGGGAAAAGATGCCCTGCTTCTTGATTCGATCAGGGAAGGGGCGCATGGAGGGGTGTGCATGTCCTCTAATTTCTGCCTTAACACACTTAAGATCGCAAGAGGCTCCCATGATGCCGAAAGGATTTCCGAAATTACTGGAGAACTTGTGAAGCTGGTCACTTCTTATGAAACGCCAACAATACATAACTACCTCTTCAGGAAATACATAGCCGGGGAAAGCAAACCGAAAAATTACATGAATATGCCATTTGCAGATCTAAAGGAATTACCCCCAGATGAAAAATTGCGAGCACTTATGATTCTAGAATGATGGAAAAACCCATTTATCTCTGTAAGTAATGGAGGCATAATGAAAGTGAATATTGAAGGGGAACTGAGACATCTTTTTGCCGTATGGTACGAGAATGATGTTGTCAAACTCATAGATCAGAGAAAGCTGCCTGAGAAGATAGAAATTTTTGAAGCAAAGAACAGTGATGATATAGCATACGCCATAAGGGATATGGTTGTCAGGGGAGCCCCAGCAATTGGAGTGACAGCGGCGTTTGGCCTTGCCATGGCTAAGAAGAATGGCGAAAACATGGACGAGGCTGTACAGAAAATCGGTAAAACCAGACCTACGGCCTTTGACCTCTTCAAGGCAATCAACTACATGAAAGCTAACAACTTTGACATGGGATCTGCCAGGCGCTATTCAAATGAAATTAGCGGAAGAAGCAAGAAGATAGGCGAACTGGGTAATGAATTGATTGGAAACAACAGCAGAATACTTACTCATTGCAATGCAGGGGCACTTGCAGTTGTAGATTGGGGAACCGCACTTGCTCCAATGAGGATAGCACATGACCAGGGTAAGAACATATTTGTCTTTGTGGACGAAACCAGGCCAAGGCTACAGGGCGCCAAACTGACAGCATGGGAACTTGGTCAGGAGGGCATCGAGCATGCCATTATCGCAGACAATGCAGCCGGATACTACATGAGACGGAAGGATATTGATCTCGTTATTGTCGGCGCAGAC
>JAMCUD010000036.1:0-7542 GCA_023379355.1 Thermoplasmatota archaeon | reverse complement strand
TCATATAGATTGCGCTAACACCATGTTGCTGCCCCCGGTAGCACATTTGATTTTTCCATACCCGACGGAGACCGGATTCCAATCGAGGAAAGATCGGAAGAGGAAGTACTCACTGTGAATGGGAGCAGATTGGGGCCTGCCAAAAGTCATGCAAGGAACCCGGCCTTTGATGTCACCCCTCACAAATATGTGACAGCATTCATAACTGAGTATGGTGTTTTCAGACCCGAAGATTTGGGCAGGATGAAGGGACTCATGGACAAGGATCTTTTCATGAAAGACACTCCCATGAGCACCGTATGACCGGCAAAGACAAGGATGTGCAGAATTGGCTGACGATGTTTCCATAACTCCATGGGAGGTTTCAGGCAACCTCGGGGACACAGACTATTCCAGAATTGCCAGTGAATTCGGGGCGAAAATCATTGATAATGACCTCAAGGAGAGAATAAGGAGGCTTACCGGGGATTTGCATCCCTTCCTGCGCTACGATGTATTCTACGCACATCGCGATCTGGATCTGCTTCTTGATGCGTATTCCCGTGGCGAGGAATTCTACCTTTACACCGGCAGAGGACCCTCCGGAAAGATGCATCTTGGGCATTTACTGCCCTTCATGTTCACGAAATGGCTTCAGGAGAAGTTCAACGTTGATCTCATAATACAGATCACCGACGATGAAAAATACCTCTTCAGGGACCTGGATGCGGATGATCTTCAGAAATATACTACTGAAAATGTTCTTGATATACTCAGCCTCGGATTTTCGCGTGAAAAGACGCATATACTAATTGACAGCAAGAATTCTGGCATCCTGTATAACAATGCAATCAAGGTTGCTAGACACATCAACGTGACGCTTGCGAAGGCAGTCTTTGGTTTCAGCGACAGTGACAATGTTGGGAAATTTTTCTTCACAAGCATTCAGGCAGTCCCATCATTCATAATGTCTGAAATCAGGGGCAGAAGCGTGCGATGTCTCATACCGTACGCCATCGATCAGGATCCGCACTTCAAGGTTGCCAGGGACGTCATTCCGAAGATAGGATGGCAGAAACCTTCTTCGATCATATCTAAGTTTATTCCATCGCTTAGGGGAAGCGGAAAAATGTCCTCATCTGACCTGAACAACGGGATATATCTAGATGACGATAGAAAAACGGTAAGAAGAAAGCTGATGAAATACGCGTTTTCAGGTGGAAGAGATACTGCGGAGGAACAGAGGAAGTTCGGGGCAAACCCTGACATCGATTTTTCATTCAATGTATTCCGGCTTCTGGAATATGATGCCGCAGTTGTCAGAAGAGTTTACGAAGAATACCGAACCGGAAAAATGCTCAGTGGAGAGATGAAGTCAATAGCAGCCGACAAGATAAGTGACCTTCTGGAAGAGCTAAGGGCAAAGAGGGATGACGTCAGGGACCATGTGGATGAGTATATGTTCCGTTTGGATAGGTTCTGATTTGCGCCCCATTGCTGTCATGCAAGCAAATAATACAAGCTAGTCATTCAACACTAACTTGAAAAACGTTGAGATTGTAGCAGTTGTGTCAACACTCAGGGGGCTTGCTTATTCCTCCATATGGGTGTACAGCTCAATCTTCATGCATGTTACACTTCACATCTCACTCATCCTGGTAGGGGTGATATTTGCAGCCGGTGGAGCCGTTTCAGGAATAATGCAAATCTATGGGGGAATCGTTTCCGATCGTATAGGCTATAGGGTCACAATAATTTTCTCCCTGTCTCTGCTTTGCGCTGTTTACCTTTTTTCCGCAGTTTTTCATGGATTCTTGCTTTCTCCGATTATATTTCCGCCAGTACTCGTACTTCTGATGTTTGGAAATTCTGCCCAGTCTCCGGCCACCAATGCCCTCGTATCCCTGTCAAGCAACGTTAAACTCAGAGGGTTTTCAATTCTGCGAATAGGAAACAACATTGGATGGGGGATTGGACCTGCCCTCGGCGGCTTTCTTCTCTCCTACTATCCATTCTGGTTTCTCTTCGCTGTTGGACTCTCAATGAGCTTGATCTCACTTGCAATGTCATTTCTCCTTGAGGAACCTGAAAGGAAAAGGGATCGGACTATCTCTTTTCGCACGAGCAACATGATGGTCATTATGCTGTCCGTTGTCGGGCTCATGCTCTTCATGGTTCAGGCACAGGAAACTGTAACACTCTCTAACTATGCTCGGATTATCAGAAACCTACCATACTATCAACTGGGATTTGTTTATCTTACAAACGGACTGACAGTTGTCGTTTCACAGCCATTCCTCTTCCGGGCATCCAGGCGGATTGGGAATTTTGTCTCATATTCCCTTGGCACCCTGCTTTATTCTGCAGGATACCTGAGTTATGCTTTTGACAGCGGCTTTGCTGGCTTTATCATATCCACCATCATACTGACATTCGGGGAAGACCTCGCTTTCCCGACCAGTGTGACTATGGTTGCCAATGCCTCTAAGCCGGAGAATATAGGGAAGAACATGGGTATATACAATGCTCTGCTATCAATTGGAAGAGCCATAGGTCCAGTTGTTGGCGGCTCTGCCTTCTCCGTTACAGATAATCCCCTGACTTTATGGATCCTCTCAACCCTGTCAGGATTCGCAAGCCTTCCTTTGTTTCTTGCGTATTTCTCAGGAAAGAAGAAAACCCTGGACAGTGATGGTTCAACGGGTGAGTCCTAGGGCTGTATTCATCGTGTGTATGCATAGCCTGAAAAGTATTAAATAATTGTCTGGAATTCAGAGTACGTGACGGCCATAGTGGCAGGGTCACACCCGGTCTCATTCCGAACCCGACGGTAAAGCCTGCTACGTTTCGCACGTGTACTATCTTCCGCGAGGGGATGGGAAATGCGAATCGCTGTCATATTTCGTTCTTATGGGCTTTTTCAAGTAAGTGTTTATCATAGTTGGTAGTTATGCAGGGCCACAAATCCTAAGGATGTGCTCTTCATGCAGTTATTTCTTGGTAAATTTGCTGCAATGATTTCCGTTCTTCTATTTACGCAGCCGAGTTTCCCTTCAGATTAGCCAGGTTATGAGACAATGATTCCTGCTCCCAGCTTCCGAAAGGCTTCTACAGTTTCTTATGGATTGGCTTCTGCGACTTCATCTCCGCTGTCTGCAAACCTTGACAGGTATACGAACAGAAGAATGGCAAGGGCAATTATTACACCTAAAGATACTGGGAATGAGAATGTTGCAAGATCCAGGAACTGGCCAAAGAGAAGAACGTTCAGGACTATGATGAAAAGACTTGCATATGTAGATGAACCGGAATAAAGAGATGAAATGCCAAGGAGTGCTATTGCCAGAGTTGCAAAGGAAAGCAGTATTCCGTAGCCAGTTTGCCCGATGCCAAATATTATGATAAAGCCATTAATTACACCCAGCAGTGCCCCATCTATTAGAAACTGGACTTCTATTTTCCTCGTGGAATTTTTATCCTCATCAGACGACAATAAACCGTTGCCAGCAAGTGCTCTTGAAAATATACTAGCAGCATAGAGTAATGTCGGAAAGACGAATATTATCCTGTCCAGGATCGTTCTTATCAATTTTATTATGCAAAATTAATACTTAATTCCTCTCACCGCTCCCTAAATTGACACGAAATTTCGCCTCAAGTTTAATTTGGTTAGTTATCACTAACCTTTATTTATTACTAATTAATTACTGGTTATGGTTTCAGATAGCATGACTGAACTCAGTGCCAGAATACAACGCACCACTGACAAGATGATCATGCTTAAGCTTCATATGATAAGGGCGCGAGGCCTTATGGCCTACCAGTATGGCATCCTCAGATATCTTGATATGCATGGCAAGCAGAAGATATCAGATCTTGCTCTTTTCATAAATGTCAAGAAGCCAACTATAACCGGCATAGTAGACACCCTGGAGGAAATGGGGCTTGTGGCGAGAACTCATATCTCAGGAGACAGGCGCGTTGCGCTTGTTGACGTTACGGATACGGGTCACAAATTCTTATCCTCCCTGGAAGATGAAATGAGCAATACAATTCTGGCCGGTTTGCAGGAAGTTGAACCTGCCTGCCGGTCTGAACTTATCCAGCTCCTGGATGCAATTGGGTTAAGAGCAACAGAATTTCTTAAAAGAGATCTTGTGAAAACGGTGAAAAAATGACGGTTGAAATTGATTTTTCAAAGAGAGAGGTTAGCGAGAACAGGGAATTTGATCCAAAATATGCCAGCAGGGTCATGATGATCTTGGCCGGCCTTGTCCTTGTTGTTATGTATATAGAAGGCATGCTTACCCCTTCCCTGCACACCATAGCCGATGATTTTGGGGTCACGTCTGCTCAGGTTAGCCTGCTTCTTTCAGCCTATCTGGTTGGAGGGGTGGCCTTCACACCAATAATGGGAAAGCTTGGTGATATCTATGGGAAGAAAAAGATCCTTGCCTTGGTTCTCCTCATTTATGCTGCTGCAGTATCAGTCACAGGGTTTTCTCCAACCTTCTCGTTCATGGTCATATCAAGGGCAATCCAGGGAATAGGGCTAACCATTATGCCCCTGGGGATGAGTCTTGTCAGGGAGGAGTTTCCAAGGGAGATGGTCCCAAGGGCCCAGGCTTTCATAAGCGCAATGTTTGGAGCAGGGTTTGCTGTTAGTCTTCCGCTCGGATCTCTTGTCTCCAATGACTTTGGCTGGAGGATGACCTATCATACGGCAATCCCTGCAGTCATACTGCTTGCCATTCTCACAATTGCAATAGTGAGGGAATCCAGATACAGGAGGCCTGACGTCAAGATAGACTATTTTGGTGCAGGCCTTCTTGCCAGTGTGCTTGCCATATTTGTCTTTGCCCTTTCTGAAGCTCCTACGTGGGGATGGGAAGCCGCAGGAACAATGGAACTGTTCCTTGCCGGTGCAATCCTTGCAGTCCCTCTTGCAGTATATGAGAGGTACTACTCCCGCCGCGGCGGAGATGCCATAATTGATGGGCGGCTGCTCTCAGAAAGGAATGTTCTTGTTGCCAATGTTGTGTTGTCCATTTCAGGAATGGGTATGTTTCTTGCAATGCAGGCTTTGACATACAGGTTTGAGCTGCCGGTACCCGCTGGCTACGGAAAGTCCATTCTTATCACAGGTCTTTCCCTCGTTCCCTTTGCCATAGGCACCCTTGTATTCGCACCCATCACAGGAAACCTTGTCGGAAAGTTAGGTGTCAAGCCGCTTGCCGTTGTTGGTTCTGTAATGGCTGCCATTGGATTTATGCTTGAGGCTTTCTTTCACTCATATACCCAGATGCTGGTGTTTGAATTCATCACAGGAGGAGGCCTGTCAATAATGAATGCGTCACTCATCAACCTCATAGTCCTTACGGTGGATCCTAAAAACATGGGTATTGCTACTGCCATGAACGGTACCTTCAGGAATGTTGGAAGCAGCATTGGGGCTCCTGTGGCTGGCTCCATTATGTCGTCAGTCACTGCAGTTTTTGTAGTCGGCGAAATTGGAACCTCACCTGTATATGCAAGAATGGCTTCCTCACTGGCGTTTTCATATATATTTCTCATAGCAGCTGTGTCATTCATAGCAGCAGGTATTCTTGTGTTCTTGGCCCGGGAAGTCCTGGGCAGAAATGGCCCCAAGGAGATGGTTGAGGAGCCGTAATATAACATTATTAATATCATGACCTAATTTTGAAGCATGAAACTGGTAGTTGTCACAAGCAGATGCCCTATCAGCCATGAGAAAGTTGCCGGAAGGGAAACTGTCAGGGTGAATGTTGGCGGGGTGGCAACTGCTCTCCATCAGGCACTGAAAAATCATGGAGGATCATGGATATGCTGGGGAGACGGAAATTCAGACAGAGACCATGAAGAGGAGGAATATGAGGGATACCGGATTGTCCGTGTATTTTTGGACAGAGCAGAGAAACATGGATTCTATGATGAATATTCCAATGGGACACTTTGGCCGCTTTTCCACTATTTCAGGGAAAGAATAAGGTACGCGGAGGGATCCTTTCAGCAATACAGCAGAGTGAACCAGAAGTTTGCTGAAACTATCATCCGAAAGTCTGATCCGGAATCACTGGTATGGGTTCATGACTACCAGCTGACACTTGTACCCGGGATGTTGAGAAAGAGTGGATTCAGCAACTTCATAATATTTACCTGGCACATTCCATGGGTATCATCTGAATTCTTCAACATATTGCCGCAGGCAAGGGAAATTGCTGGTAGCCTCCTTCAAAGCAACATGATCACATTCCACACGGAACTTTACAGGAAGAATTTCCGGGAATCCTGTGAAAGGGTTGCCGATCCTGAGATGAGTGTCGACGACATGACATTTGCCTACTCGCTTGCATCTATATCGTTTGGGTTTACAAGCATTATTCTGATGATACGCAGATAAAGCAGGCCAGGTTCGCTCCAGCAGAAAGGAAGATAATATTCTCCATAGACAGGCTAGATTACACCAAAGGCCTCATCAACCGGCTACTGGCGGTGGAGCGGTATACCAAGCTCTATCCACAGTCACGCGGAAAATTCCTCTACATAATGATAGTGACGCCAAGCAGGACAGCAGTATTCGAGTACCAGAAAATGAGGCGGGACATTGAGATGGAAGTTGGAAGGATAAACGGCATTCTGGGCGACATAAACTGGCAGCCGGTGATCTACATGTACCGGAAGGTAGCTGAAAGAGCACTCCTGTCCTACTACAGGAATGCAGATGTTGCCCTGATTACCCCCGTCATGGATGGACTGAATCTTGTGAGCAAGGAATTTGTTGCTGCCACGCAAAAGGGCGTCCTTATACTGTCCGAATTTGCAGGATCAGCTTTCAACCTTCCTCAGGCAATACTTGTAAACCCAAACGATATAGATGCCATGGCCCATGCACTTGCCCGGGCACTTTCAATGGGGCCTGAAGAGGCATTACAGAGGCTTAAGGCAATGAAGACCAGCATAAGAAGAAGGGACATCAACTGGTGGATCAATGCAATAGAGAAAAAAGCTGATGAGCTGATGCATAAGGGAAGGTTGGATTATGTCTCTGGGAACTGATGTTGAAACTGCAATCAGGTCGCTTCCTCGAGATGCCCTGGTATTTCTAGACTACGACGGCACCCTGGTTGAGCTGTCTCCAGACCCAGAAACAACCTATCCAGATTCTGAGCTTGTTTCGCTCCTGGATGCAGTGTCAGCAAGGTATGAGACTTACATTGCCACTGGCAGGTCACTTCTGGAAATAACTGAATTTCTAGGAAATAGATACAATATCATAGCACTCCATGGTGCTGTGCTGATGAAGAGGGGCCAGGAACCGCGCTATCTTGTAGATGCCACTAAATACATTGAATACTGCAATTCAGCATTTTCAAGAAGGAATGATTTCATTTCTAGGTATCCCGGATTGAAGATCACGAATAAGCAGGGCGGGATTGTCTTCATACTATGGCGCCTATCGCCCCGTGATTCTGGAAGCCTTGTTTCTGAGCTCCGGAACATGGCAGCAGAGTCTGGAATGGATCTTTATCTGGGAAAGAGGAT
>JAMCUD010000035.1 GCA_023379355.1 Thermoplasmatota archaeon | reverse complement strand
ACTTCTGGACAGTATAGTTGGGGACTGATCCATTTCCAAAACATTATTTTCATTGGCATTATCATGAACTGTGCCGTCCCTGATCTCTGAACTCATCGATCTGGGCAAGTCCCTCCAGGAACTTTCCCAAAGTTTGCTGGATAAACCTGTCAATAAGAGAGTAGTCGGAATGGGGGCGGATGGTACCGCAACCCATGAGATGGACAGGTTGTTTGATGGGAAAGTCTTGGACTACGTTAAGGACAACGGAATTCCGCTTAATGTGATAAGTGAGGAGAGTGGATTTACCGATCTTGGGTTTAAGGAGTCATTGCTGATTGATCCACTGGATGGTACATTTAATGCAGAGAGCCAGATACCATTTTATTCATTTTCATGCGCAGTTGTCATGGACACAGTTTCATCCGCTTCCATGGCCGTTGTTGCAGACCTGGCCTGTGGAAGGATATTCCATGCGGTTAAAGGTGGTGGTGCATTTCTGGACGGGAGAAAGATTACCGTATCAGAAAGCAATATCGGCTGTGCTTTAGGAGGATTGGGTAGAACAGGGTTTAGCCATGATTCTCCCATACTTAAAGGTAAATGGAGAATCAGATCCCTGGGCTGTGCATCTCTTGAGCTTTGCCTGGTTGCAAAGGGTTCAGCTGACCTGATGGCGTATATAGGTCCCGGCAATTATCTGCGAAATGTGGATGTTGCCGGTGGGGTGCTAATATTGAGAGAGGCGGGAGGAGTAGCACTGGACCACAACCTTGCGGAATTCAACATGGGGCTGGATGTTCGGGAAAGGAAGGGGATTATTGGGGCTTCATCACACGGGAATGCGGAAGTGCTTAGATGAAAATAGGCTTCATAGTTAGAAAGGACTGCATAAGATGTGCCCACATAGTGAGAAGGATCACTGATATTCTCCCGGAGGATTGGGAGATTATATATGACAGGGAAGCGGCCAGGATGCTGAATAAAAAGGGAAACAGCTTAGAGCAGATGGAGGCAGACATACTTATAACAGTTGGCGGGGATGGTTCTGTTCTGAGATCTTTACAGCTGGCAAAAGGCCCGGTTCTTGGAATTAACATGGGCAGCCTCGGGTTCCTTTCTGAGGTTGAAATCGGCGAAGTAGAATCCTCGGTATATAAACTAATACAGGGGAAATACAAGGTTGAGGAGACAATGAAGCTGAGGCTTACCATCAACGGAACCCAGGTCCTGGACTCCACAAATGAGGTTGTCCTTCACTCCAGCCAGATCGCAAAGATAAGGAAATTCAGGGTTTTCGTTGATGGAACATTCTTTGACAGTACAACAGCCGATGGGGTCATTGTTGCTACTCCCATTGGTTCAACTTCATACTCCTTCAGTGCTGGTGGTCCAATTCTCTATCCCACCATAGATGCAATGGTTGTGACATACCTTGCTCCCTTCCGATCCCGTAGCAGGCCGATTGTCATTCCCAGCACCCAGGAGATACAGCTGAGGCTATTCGGCAAGAATCAGAACTGTGATCTTATTGTGGACGGCCAGCAGCAATTTGCCGTCAATGAAACAGACGATATCAGAATCTCTGTCTCTCCTGAAAAGGCGAGGTTTGTGACTTTCAGGAACTCATTTTATGAACGAATCAGGGAGAAACTGATCAGAAATGTGGTCAATTAGGCTCAGAACTCTGAAAATGGTCATGGAAGCATCCAAGGACAGTTATCCCCTTGAATTTGGGGCATTCCTTAAGGCAGAGAAGGAAATTATTTACGAGATAGTGATCCTGCCGGGAACCATTCAGGGAGATCACCACACCCTTTTTCAGCTTTACAACAAACCAATAGATTTTTCAATAGTTGGCAGCGTTCACTCCCACCCCTCAGGGGTTGCCCTGCCTTCGGATGCTGACGTCAGGATGTTCTCCAATACGGGGCCAATCCATATAATTGTAGCCAGCCCTTACAGGATTTCAGATTACCAGGCATTCAACAGGAAAGCTGAAAAGGTGGATATAAGGATCCTGTAGCATCAGATCATCCGGTCTCTTGGCCCGGAGTATTCAGAAGCCGGTCTTATCAGCTTGTTATCGTTGATCTGTTCAACATAGTGGGCCCACCATCCGAAGATTCGTGAAGCTGCAAATATGGCCGTGTAAAGGTCCTGCGGTATTCCAAGCTCATCCATCAGTATTGCCGCATAGAAGTCCACGTTTGCAGGAAGATGCTTTTTGTCCCAAACTCTGGTTTCAATGGCTTCAGCGATCTTCAGATCACGGGAATCCCTGTTAAGTTCCCTGAGTATCTCTTTTACGATCTCCGCCCTAGGGTCCTTCTCCTTATATACTCTGTGGCCAAACCCCATAATCTTCTTTCCTGCATCAAGCTGTCTATCCACGTATGCTCTGGCTTCGCTCTCATTGGCAAAACCTTTGAAAAAATCCAGTATCTCTGAGTTTGCTCCTCCATGAAGCGGTCCCTTGAGGGTGCCAAGGGCAACAGTTATAGCAGAGGCAGGATCAGTCAATGTAGATGCGGCAACACGCAGGGCAAATGTGGAAGCGTTGAATTCATGCTCAAGATAAAGTATCATCAGTTTTGCAAGGAATTCCGCCCTTTTCCTGTCATGGTTTCCTGTCAGGAGTTCGTAAAACCTACCGGAGTAGGTTTTGGAATCAGATTTGTTAAGGGGCTTTCCGACTGAGACTGCGTGTGAATGAGCTATTATGGACGGAACCTTAGATATTAACTCCTCAAATACAGAGGAAGTATCCCTGCTCTCAATTGGATATAGGGATATCATGGATCTGAGGTTCTTCATAAGGTCGTGTTCCTTCAGAGTGTTCATAACCTCAATGACTCTGCGATCCGGTTCTGGGTTTTTTATTAGTCTCGAATTGAATTCCTGAAGCTGTGCAGGAGTTGGAAGATCTCCATTTACCACTAGATAGGCAACTTCCTCGAAACTCTTCTTTCTCACCAGGTCAACAACGCTGTAGCCCCTGTAAACGAGATTGCCCTCAGTGTCCGTCGTACAGATTGCGGTAGAGTCAACCACAACACCGACCAGTCCTTTTGGAACTTTTATTTCACTCATTTAAATCACCAACTGAATTGAACAGTTCACTGTCATCTTTCTCATAATCACTGTATCCTAAAAGTTCATAATATTGGTTTCGTGTCATAAGTCTATCAATAAAATTTCTCTGGGTCCCGTCTCTGAGAAGGTCCCGGTAAGTGGTGCGCAGGGTCTGGATTGCCGCTCTGAACCCTGTAAGTGGGAATATTACTGCTGAGTAGCCGATCTTCTCCAGTTCTCTGACAGAAAGCAGCGGGCTCTTTCCAAATTCCGTCATGTTGGCAAGAAGCGGTACACTTACCCTGGATGCAAATTCCCTGAATTCGCCCTCGCTTTCAAGAGCCTCTGTAAAAATCATGTCCGCACCACATTTTCCATAAAATATGGCTCTGTCTATTGCGTCTTCCAAGCCGTTCACAGACCTTGCATCGGTTCTTGCAATTATTGTGAATGCAGGGTTTCTTCTGGATGTTGCTGCTGCCCTGATCTTCCTTCCCATCTCCTCCTTGCTTATGATCTTTTTACCGCTGAGATGTCCGCATCGTTTTGGGAGAACCTGGTCCTCAATATGTATGGCTGCGGCACCTGCTTTTTCCATTTCACGTATGGTTCTCGTTACATTTACCGTTTCACCAAAGCCCGTGTCAGTGTCTACTATAAGCGGTAAAGACGTAACGGAAGTGATGGTCCTCACAACCTCAGTAACCTCAGTCAGGGTAGTAAGGGAGATATCAGGCAGTCCCATCATTCCTGCCACACCAGATCCAGAAAGGTAAAGGCATTTAAAGCCCTCAGACTGGGCTATCATGGCACTGATTCCATCATATACACCGGCCGAGATAACCATTCCCGAGGAGATCAGTTTTCTGAGCCCCTCTGGCCCAGCGTTAATGTTATCCCTTAAAACTGACATCTGATATTACCTCCAGAAGCTCCTCCACATCATGGGTTTCAATCGATCTTACGAACCTTATGAGTATATTTGAATTGGAATCCCCCATCACTCTTTTGCCCTTAATGATCAGATCATCCCACGAGTAGGGTTTATGAAAGTGTCCCTTTGGAACTTCAATTTCTCTCTCGATCATTCCTCCGTCCGTTTCCACCTTCATCTTGACAGGAAGATATTCTGGATACATTTTATTGAATTTTTCAGTAACAGTATACTTTGAAACATCTATCAATCTGAGGATTTCGGGGTCCCTAAGAAGGTGGTCCTCGTAAGAGTCCGGTCCAGGCGCCCCTTTGAGCAAGGTGTATGCAACTATATAGGGCATGCTGTGATCCGCTGTCTCTCTGGTTTTCGGCCTTAACTTTTCTGGATCTTTAATTATAATGTCATTGGCTACCTTGAAAGTCTCAACCTGAACGCCCCTTATCCTGCCTCTCACCTCTTCATGTATTGATTCCGCAGCTTCAGCGGCACTCATTGCATGGTATTCCACAGGATAATTTTTGATCATCGTTCGAAGAACAGCATCCTTCCTGGGTTCCAATTTCATGGGGCCAGATACCTGTTTGAAGAATCCCATTTCACCGGAAAAGTCAGGAGATGGCCCTGTAAAGCCTTTTGATGCAAGAAGGGCGCCAAAAACACTGTTTCTGCAGGCATTGGCAGTTGTAGCCCCCTTCCACATGCTCAATTCTCCAGCTCGCGTCTGCCTCATACTGATGCTGTTGTTCAGGGAAAGGCTCAATGCATGTTCGAACTTTTCGCGATCCAGGTCAAGAAGCATTGCAAGACCGGCCGCAGATGAAATGGAAATGTACGTAACATGGTCCCATCCTCTGTCTCTGATGGATACCTCATCAGAGAGATTCGCCGCAATATCGTAGGAAAGATTGGCAGCTCTCAGAAGGGTTTCTCCCTTGAGCCCAAGGCTTGAGGCCATGGCAATCAGTGGAGGCAGATTATCCGAAGGATGCATCGCTTCCTTTGAAAGATAGGTGTCGTTGTAATCCAGATATCTGGTCATCGTGCCGTTGATGAATGCTGCAGTGTCCACCGGCACCTTC
This sequence comes from Thermoplasmatota archaeon, assembly GCA_023379355.1. The sequence goes on along the minus strand of JAMCUD010000035.1, from coordinate 411 downwards.
TCATGGCTGAAATAAATGGCGGAATTCAATACGCCGGATGCCGGGGTGAGGGCTTTTCGAGCGACATTGACTGGAACTGCATTTCTGGCTCCGTATGATGTGATTATGGAGTCGGCTATGCGTTTCTTAATTTCATCTCTTGATTTTTCAGAAAGCCCATTTTTTCTTAAATATTCCATATGATTAAACAGAGGTTCTATGGCTTGATCCATATTCTACCATCACTTGAACATATATAATCTGGTCTCTGTTCTGCAATAACTTTTCAACATTATCTATGGTTCAGGCAATACCATGTCAAGCATGATTTATGTATCAAAAATCCATTTTTCATCAAATGCGCATAAGAGCAATTTTTTCAAAGCGAAATAATTACTGCAGATGGGGAAAATTTATATATGTCCAAGCTAA
>JAMCUD010000034.1:19998-22877 GCA_023379355.1 Thermoplasmatota archaeon | reverse complement strand
GGAAACCTCTCACTGTTGCCATGGACTGGCACGACGAGATGTATTATGGTGACATTGATGCAGATGGTGTAATAGGCACAAAGAATAAGGCAGGAACCAATTATGCGTATGAATATGCCACTGCATCCATAGTGGTGAAAGGAATACGTTTCGTTATTGCAGCTATCCCGGTCAGGGAGAGGACAAATCTGGACATGGTATCCAGGCTTCTGGATATCATTGAAACACATGGCATACGGATCAGTTCTCTCCTGATGGATGGTGGTTTCTTCTCTGCTGATCTCATAAATTACCTGAATTCCACGGGCATGAATTTCGTAATGCATGCACCAAAGTTGAAGAAAGCATGTGGAAACATGGAGGCTGACATGAAATATACAACCAAAGTGCACCACAGAAAGAAAAGCGAACAGGCAACGTTCCGTATGGTTTCTGTATACGGCAGGAACAGGAAAGGCTGGATACTGTATGTATTCGCAACCAATATGGACATCTCACCAAAGGATATCCTGAAGTTGTACCGGAAAAGATGGGGTATAGAGACAGGTTACAGGATGATACGGAAGTTCCTTGCGAGAACAACATCTAAAAGACATAGCATAAGGCTGCTGTATTTCTATCTTGCAATTCTCCTGTATAATATGTGGGTTCTGATGAATATTGTGGTCAGAGTGAAGATAATAGCTGAAAACCTGAAGGTATTCATTGCATCAAAACTCATTGAATCCAACCCTTTTGTTACCAATCCTGTTAGGTCAAATGGGCACTCTGGAGGTGATTTTTGATCTACTGTATTGAGAAGGGGCTGGTTTCCGTGTCACCCCATAAAATATCAATATCTTCGACTGGAATTCCGAGTGCTTTCGATGCAATCAATGCCATGGTTGTCTTGGCGCCAGTTCCAATGTCCACAACGCCCGTATTGACCTTCACTCTGCCCATTGTATCAAGGCTCACTATAGCCTCCCCGTAACCTATGCCGGAGTGCCAGGATCCGATTGCCATTCCCACACCAGTAACTATGCCGATTTTCTGTTTAATTTTTACTGTCCTGTGCCAACGGTGTTCCCATCCGAATTCTCTTGCACCGTTAACTATGCACTCCCTGAAACTGCTCGATGTGAATACGCCATGAAGTGGTTTTACTATGTAGTTCTTGAGGTTGACGTCCAGTGGGTTCATGTCCAGTTCGTGCGCCAGTTCATCAACAAGAGTTCCAGCTGCGAATGCCGACTGTGGACCAGGTGGTGCTCTCATATGCCCAGTGGCAGGAGTGTTGGTATAAATAGGTAGAATCTCGGCGCTCCATGCCTTTGTTGAGTAATAGTTCTCGGGACCCTCAATGAAGTTACCCTGTTTCACGTGCCTTGTGTAGGCACCTATATCACATTTTGCCTTGACGCTCACAGCCCTTATTGTTCCATCATTATCAGCTGCAAGTTTCATGTCCTGTTCAGAACTCCATCTTCCATGGACATTGATGAATTCTTCCTCTCTACTGTATTCTACCATTACTGGCTTTCCGGTTCTCCTGGAGCATATTGCAGCAATGAGATCATAGTTCATAGAACTGACCTTGTTTCCGAAGCCACCGCCTTTGTAGTACCCGATGACCCTTACATGATCAGGTGGAAGGCCAAGATCCTTAGCAATTCCGTTCCTGCACCCGTGGACACTCTGGGTTGCGGCAACAACTGTCAGCTTACCCCCGTCCCACCATGCCAGCGATACTGCTGGTTCCAGTGGAGCGTTGTGAACACGTGACGTGGAGTAATGCCTTTCGAGCTTCACTGGAGCATCCCTGAAGTGTTTTTCTACATCTCCATATCCGTACCTGATAGCCTCAAGGGTGTTACCCTCCTCCCAGATCATATCACTTTCTGGTTTCAAAGAATCTTCAATGTTGAAGGACCCCTTTAATTCACGGTAACTTACCTTCACAAGTTGTGCAGCCTTGCTTGCAGAAATTCTTGAAGTTGCGGTGACTGCACCTATGCAATCACCTACGAACCTGACATGATCAGTGAAAACTCGTCTCTTTTTTTCCCTTTCACCTGAATTCCATATGGTCTTATCATCCTGGCAGGTCACCATATCTATGAAACCGTGTACTTCAGAAGCTGCAGAGCTGTCAATGCTTTCCACATAACCATGCGGTATGGTACTTGTGACAATCCTGGCATAGAGCATGTCCTTTTCCTTCCAGTCTGCGGTATACTTGGCGATTCCCATGACCCATTAGAAGCAGTTTCTCTGGCATCTATTCTAGCTCTGGAAACATAATCCTGTTTCATGGTCCTGGTGACGGTAGTTTCCATCTTATTTTCCTCCCCTTGATGCTTGAGAAACTGCTTCTAATATTTTTGCATAGGCGCCGCATCTGCAAACGTTACCTGACATTCCTTCTCTGACCTGATCTTTTGTGAGCGTTTCCCTGCCAGCCGAGGCAAGGAGCGAAGTAGCCGATATTATCTGACCTGCTGTACAGAAACCACACTGGAATGCATCATTCTCAATGAAAGCCTTCTGGATTTCTGAAGGAATATTTTCTTTAGAAATTCCTTCAATCGTAACTATTTCCTCACCCGCAGCCTCAACAGCAAGCATGTTGCAGGAGCAGATGGATTTGCCATTCAAAAGCATTGAACAGGCACCACAAGCAGCTTCGTCACAGCCTTTTTTTGCGCCCGTCAGCCCAGCATGATCCCTTATTGCGTCAAGAAGTGTTTCACGGGTATCTACTAACATCGTAATCAGATGGCCGTTCAGTGTAAATCTTATCTCTTGAATTATAGCATCCATAAGTTCACCCCGTAATCATTTTAACTGAGTTTCTCAGCGCTCTTTTAAGGTAAGATCCAACCATTTTCCTTGTATAA
>JAMCUD010000034.1:0-19958 GCA_023379355.1 Thermoplasmatota archaeon | reverse complement strand
GACCTTCATATTTCTCCACTGCGATTCGGGCAACATCCTCCAGATCTTCTTCGCCTATTGTGGATTTTCCGTTGATTCCGGATTCAATCTCGAAATCCCTGATCGCAGTATCTGAGACACCGCCAAGTCCTACGGCGCTATTCTTGAAAGTATTGCCACTGTATTCAATTGAAACCGAAGTAATGAAAAGTGGAAAATCACCGTGCCCAATCGTAAGTTTCTGCACATCATAACCGGTTCTACCATAATTTAATGGGAATATGACCTCTGTGAGGATTTCGTTATGTTTAATATCTACTTTAAGTGGACCCAAAAAGAACCTGTTAACAGGTACTTCCCTTGTTTGTCCACCTGCTGACTGAAGTTTTACACGTGCATTGAGAACGAGAGAAGTTGTGCATAGGTCTGCAACAGGATCGCAATGCGTAAGGCTTCCTCCGATTGTTCCTCTGTTTCTTATCATCGGATGGCCTATCCCGGCAGCTGTTTTTGAGAGAAGCGGAAGATATTTTCTCACAACCTTGGAGTTTTCAACTTCGCTGTGAGTTACTAAACATCCGAGTCTTAACTCATCGAGATTTGAACTGCCCTCCTTCTTTAAGGATACGTTCTTTAATTCTGAGATCTTCTTTATGTCGATCACATAGGGAACATCAAATCCCATCTTCATTATGGGTATCAAGCTCTGACCTCCTGCGATGATCTTCCCCTCTTCTCCGTATCTGTCAAGCAAGTTCAGGGCATCCTCGAGTGAGGCTGGTGAAAAATACCGGAATGGTTCCAGAATCATAATAAAGCAATATTACCTGTAAAACTTAAATGTTTACGAGACAAAAGTAAGCCACTAAATGAAAGATTCCATTCTCTTCCATAAACCCATATACTACGGCGGTGTAATTGACTTTTAATGAATGAGATTCAGAATTTGTGCATAGAGTGGAGTTTTACATCCCTCAAAATAATATTTCAGGCACCTGAAACTATGCAGGCTTAGCCATTAAGAGAATTTTTCCCTCTTTCTGTGACGATTCGAGAACACTGTGAACCATCGTGAAACCAATTGATCCTCAGTATGAACGAGATCTCCCAGATACTTTCCAGTAGGTGCTACCATAAGTCCATCGCTTTAGTGCGTTAGACCACTGACAGTAAATTAAGAATGAATAACTGTACATCATGGATTGACCTGGAATCCCTGAAGCAGAGTGGACTTAGACCGCCAGATCCATGAACGTTATGTATACATTGCATTGCACAATTTTTAGAGAATGATTTGTATAAGAACAAATCTGGAATATCAAGATGCGAACACATAGCAAGAAGTAGTTTACAGTGCAAGATCGGGATTCAACATGAACTGATTTGTTTTCTTTTCATGATCAAGCATTGTCTCAGGTCCGTGGCCAGGGTAAATCCTAAGGTTTTCTCCCATTGACATGATCATTTTCAGTGTTCTCGCCATCTCTCTCCCTGATCCCCCAATATCAGTTCTTCCAACGGTACCTCTGAAAAGTGTGTCTCCAGAAAACATAAGTTCCTGGGACACAAAACATGTGCTTCCATGAGTGTGCCCGGGAGTTTCCATCACTTTGATCTTTTCATCACCAAACCGAAATTCAGTTCTGTCTGAGAATGTCTTCAGATCCGTTATGGTCTCTCCTCTGATTCCAATCAACGCCTCCATTGATTCTGGATTTTTATCAACCATATGCGCATCTTTTTCGTGTATGAAAAACCTGCATCCAAACAATTCGCATACTCTTCCTGCCCCGTTTATATGATCAAAATGCCCATGTGTCGCAAGTGCATATTTAATAATGATTCTTTGGTTTTTAACGTATTCAGCCAATTCAGCTGACATTTCTCCTGGATCAATTATAACAGCCTCGCTTCCAGAAATGAGAAGATAAAGGTTGGTATTCAGGGGACCTACAACAAACTTCTTCAATTCTCTCATATGTGTCACGGATCTTCCAGAAAGAACTCAACCCTCTTGTTTCTCTTTCCCTTGCTTTCTATCTTTTTGAGTACCAGCTTTCCTATCTCCATTGTGTTGGATACGTGTGTGCCACCATCGGCCTGTTCATCCAGACCTTCGACTACAATAATTCTCACCTTGTCCAGAGTTTCTATGAGTCTTCTCCCGGGCTCTGTCCTGGCGAGATTAGGCATGCTAAGGGCTTCTTCTCTGGAAACTTCCCTCTGATATATGTTGTGGCCCTCTTTGATGAAGGAATTTGATTTATCAAGTATTTCTTCAATAAGATCCCTGCTGAAATTATTCAGATCCAGATCGATTCTTGCCCTGTCCTGGTAGATCTGCCCCCCTGTGAGCATACCTTCCTGGGAGAACCTTGACGAGACCATACCGTCAAGAACGTGAATGGCAGAGTGAAATCTCATATGCGCATATCGTCTATCCCAGTCAACAGTGCCCGTAAATCTGTCACCTTCCCTTATTTCAGAGGCGTTTTCAACTACATGCAGTATTTCGTCTCCGTCTTTCTTCACATCGATTACATTGAATATTCTTCCTGAGGGTGAAATGAGTTTTCCTGTATCGTTGGGTTGTCCTCCCCCCGTTGCGTAAAATACAGTTCTGTCCAGCAAAATGCCGTCATCCCTGACAGCAGTTACGCTGCATTCAATTTCTCTCAGATTCATCTCCCTTAAAAACACCTTGTCAGTCAATACCCGCTAAACCAAGCATTGAATATATAATTTATGAGATCATAGTGTGGAGTAATACAACATAGGAATTTTCGCTGGATGTTTAAAATACAGGTATTTTATGTAGTTCCCTTTATTTCAAATGAACAACTTTGATGAACAAACTTTAAATAGTATTGATAAATCATGAGATTATGTCGCTTATAAAAGAAGAGGACAGGAAATTTCTTTCTGATGAATTTAACAAGTATTTGAAGGATAACGTTGACTTGATCGTTTTCACATCTGACAGTGCCGACTGCAAGTACTGCAAAGAGACAGTAGAACTTGCCAGTGAAGTTGCGGGTATAAATGACAAGATAAAGATGACCGTATACAACATCGACAAGGATAAGGAAATAGCTGATCAGTATGGCGTTGACAAATTCCCCACCACGATAGTTGCCAGATCTGGAGAAAAAGATGGAAGAATAAAATATTCTGGACTTCCGTCTGGGTATGAGTTCGGCTCCTTGATTGAGGACCTCAAGACTGTTTCCACTGGAGAGGCTGAGGTTTCATCAAAGGCCATCGAGATAATCTCCAAGATAGACAAGCCCATAACCATAAAGGTGTTTGTTACACCCACATGCCCTTACTGCCCAAAAGCGGTTGGCACAGCACACAAATTTGCTCTCCTGAACAAGAACATAACCGGTGAAATGGTTGAGTCCCTTGAGTTTGAGAACGAGGCTGAAGAGGCGGGAGTTTCGAGCGTTCCTCACATAGTCATTAATGGCGATGTGCAGTTTGTAGGTGCTTATCCCGATGACCAGTTTGCTGAATATGTCATGGAAGCATACAACCAGGCATAATTTTATCTATTAACAATTATTTATCAAACACAAATCATTTATTTTTACACTGTATATCCAGCCATGTCGGCAAAGGAACTATTAGGGCAAATTGTAGACAGGGCAAACGGAAACGAGGCTGTTAAGAAGGATCTCACTGGATTCAATAAGGTATTCCAGTTCAAGGTATCGGATTCCACACCATTTTATGTTGCCATTGAGAATGGATCGGTTGCACTGAAAGATGGGGAAGCGCCTTCGCCTTCCGCAACCGTTACAGGAACTGATACTGTGCTCTCTGATATGTTTTCTGGAAAACTTGACCCAATCAAGGCTTTCATGGCAGGTCAGATAAAAGTTTCCGGAGACGTATTCAGCACCCAGAAACTTACCGGAGTGATCTCTAAGCTGAGAGCGTGATCTCTTTGGAAATTAAGAAAATAGCAGTCATCGGATCCGGCCTAATGGGGCATGGAATTGCTGAGGTATTTGCACTTTCCGGTTTTGAGGTAAGAATAGAGGATGCATTTCCAGAAGCACTGGAGAAAGCTAAATCCGCAATTGGGAACAGCATTGAAAAACTTGTAAAATCCGGCAGGGTAGATCAGGAAAAAGGGAATGCCACAAAGGCCAGAATAAGCTACTTTTCCCAAATGGAACCGGCAGTTAAAGATGCAGATTTCATCATTGAAGCAGTTCCCGAACTCCTGGAACTGAAGAAGGAGGTTTTCTCCAACATAGATAAATTTGCAAAACCTGATGCCATAGTTGCATCAAACACATCGAACATAAAAATTTCGTCACTGGCTGAAAACATGAAGCATCCTGAGAATGTGGTGGGTATGCATTTCTTCAATCCACCTGTTGTCCTGAAACTGGTTGAGGTCATAAAGGGGGAAAAGACGTCCCAGAAAGTTTTTGATGAAACTTTCGAACTTTCCAGGAAGATAGGTAAGACCCCAATTAGGGTTCTGAAAGATTCGCCAGGATTCGTTGTGAATCGCATAAATGCGCCTGAGAGTCTGTTCTTCTGCCTTGTGCTTGACCGGAAAGTCGCAAAACCTGAAGAGGTTGATACCTTCGCAAGAGGACAGGGGCTTCCCATGGGGCCATATGAACTCATGGATTATGTTGGAATTGACACGGTTGTCCATTCTCTTGACTACTATGCCCAGGAACTGAGCCCTGAATATGGAAAGTGCAGGGCATTCAGGACCATGTATGAGAGCAGGAACCTTGGGCTGAAGACAGGCAAGGGATTTTACAATTGGAAAGAAGGGCATGCTGAGATTCCAAAGGTTCAGCCAACAGAAAAGCTTGAACTTATGGATGTCCTCGCCGTGGAACTCAATGAGGCCGTGAAGTTGATAGAGGAAAAAGTTGCTCTTCCAGGTGATATTGAGATCGGCGTGAAGCTCGGAATGAACCGTCCTTTCGGCCCTATCTCCGTGGCGGAAGGACTGACAAATGCAGAGGTGAAAAAGAAGCTTGAAACACTGGCCGCTAACTATGGAACCTCCATTTTCGAACCAGCTGAGAGCATAAAAAAAGGAAAGCTTAAAGATATCATTTCCATAAAATCATTCGATGATAACGGGAAAACTGCAGCAGAACATGAGGTTCCATCAGCCTCAACACCCGCATCCGGTGAATCCACAGTAATAATGGAAAAACTTCCCGGAAAGGTTGCCAGGCTTTCCATAAACAATACAAAAAACAACCTGCTTAGTTCCGAGGTACTTTCGGACCTTGAGAAGAATATACTGGCTCTCTGGAATGACCGTGAAGTAAATGTAATCATTGTGACCGGAAAGGGACCGGTTTTTTCAGCCGGAGCACAGCTTTCACAGTTCTTCCCTGGTTCAATGGACTTTATGGAGCATTCCAGGAAGGGAGAGAGGACGTTCAGGCTTCTTTCAGAAATACCAAAAATAACCATTGCAGAGATGAAAGGATACACGCTTGGTGGTGGGTTTGAACTCTCCCTTGCATGCGACCTGCGGGTTGGCACGGAGGACGTCCAGATAGGATTCCCGGAAGTAACCCTTGGTCTCGTTCCGGGATGGGGAGGAACGCAGAGGCTACCCAGGCTTCTTGGAACATCACGGGCTTCATACCTCATACTGACAGGAACCAGGTTCAGCGGGAAGGAGGCGTTCGACATGGGTATTGTCAACCGCCTGTTCCCCAAAGAACATGTGGACGAGGAGACTCTTAAATTTGCCGAGGAACTTGCACAGAAAGCAGCACCAACGGCAGCAGCCCTTGCTAAGAGACTGATAAACAAGGGATCTGAGGTCCCCATGGATGCAGGACTGGAGATGGAATCCATAGCCATGGGACTGCTTTATGGCACAGAAGACCTCAAAGAGGGAATCTCTGCATTCCTCCAGAAAAGGAAACCTGAATATCCAGGAAGATAGGATTTTTTCTGAACCTACTTCACAGCATTTTCGTGAAGAAACTGGGAAATATCCACCACACTTTTTTCAGAACTCAGGTTTGCATAGCAGATGGGACATGCCGTGATTATTCTCTCTGAACCAGTCTCCTTGAGGTTTCTGATCCTTTCTCTGCTGATCTTTTCGGATAGGCCCGGATAGATCAGCTCATTTGGCCCACCACAGCACATAGTGCGTTTACCGCTCCTGGTTGGGAGTACAAGGTTTGAAAATGATCTTACAAGTTCAACCGGAACGTTGTATGGGTCTTCACGCAGGGAGAAATGGCATGCCTCATGCATTGTAACCTGTTCCTGGACTTTACTGAACTTCAATTTTTTCATGTAGTCCAGGTAGTGTGTTACCCTGAAGTCAAAATTTTTCACATAGACAGGGTACTGATTCTTCAAAAGATCATAAGTATGGGGATCAACAGTGATAATCTCCCTGATTCCCATTGTCCTGAACATCTCAGTTACTTCGTTTGCGTATTCACTGAATTCCTCCCTGTATCCGAGATCATACAGGAATGTTCCCGGGTATGGCTCATGATCTCCCATATACCTGAATTCTATCCCGGCTTCCTGCAGAAGATCAGCGATATACCTTAGATAGGAATTCATCTTCAGGGCCATTTCCCTGCTGTAAAATATTCCCGTCGCCTTTATGAGAGAAGGGTTTTTGGAAATTACCTTTCCAAGTATGGCGGTAGCCCTTGGTCCCATGCGCATGCTCATTTCTGACAGTTTCTTGCTGTAAGGCATGATCTGATACATATTTCCCGTGTAAAGAAGGGAAGAGCTGTTTTCCGAAAATTTCAGTCCGGAAGCCCATCCGGAGAGCTTCCTGTTCAGCCCAAGTGGATCATGATATCTCCTGGTAGTGATGACAATCATGTTTGCAGTGTCTTTCCTGTTGTCCATTTCAGTATATTTCTGTGAAACTATTATCTCTCTGGAGATGTGGCTTACTTTTCCCGCATTGACCCCTGCAGGGCATACCTGAACACATGCAAAACAGTCGAGGCATGAATAGAATGAATCGGAAAGATCCATTGTGGTTTTGCCGTTTTCAATCAGGTCCATGAGAAGTGACTTACCCAGGTCCACCCTACCTCTTGCACCCTTTGACATGGTGTATCCGGATGCGGCATATGTTGGGCAGACCGATTCGCAGAAACCGCAGTTAATGCAATTTTCTACCTCTTTCTGCAGGTCTCCAACAAGATCTTCACTCAAATATCTTCCCCCGATTCAGTATACCTTTTGGATCCATAATTTTCTTTATTTGCTTCATCAACTCGAGAGTATATTCAGAATTTCTCATCCTGAATTCCCTGGAGATCAGTTCCTTCTTCTCAATGCCTATCCCATGCTCCGCCGAAACGGAACCTCCAAGGTTGACTGCTATTTCCCCTATCTCCGTCTGAAACGCATCCACCTCATTCATGACCTCCTGTTTTGCCACATCAGCATATATGTTACAGTGTATGTTCCCGTCACCTATATGTCCGAACAGTGCAACTTTAAGGCCATGATCATAACCTTTTTTCTCTATTGACTTCAGTGCCTCTGGAAGTTTTGATGCCGGGACCACCACATCCCCTATGACGACTTTCTGTGTGGCTGTCTCTCTCTGCTTAAGGAGAGATGAATAAGCACCCTTCCTTGCAGCATACATTTCATCCATAACTTTAGGGTCACGTGTTTTTGAAATACTGATAGGGTTTAGTTCGCTGATCTTCCTGTAGACATTTTCCAGCATTGTATCAATTGATTCAGCTGTTGATGTCACATCAATAATGATCAGATACCTTGCCTCTTTTGGAAATTTAAGTGACGTTGTGCTTTCCAGTGAATCCATCGTTATACGATCCAGGAATTCAGCGATCATGGGCATGATTCCTATTTTTTTAATCTCTGAAATTGACAAACCTACCTTTTCTATTTCTGAGAAGTATGCCGACACCCTCCCCTTCTCTTCTGGCAGAGGCCATATTTTGAGGTAGGCTCTCGTTATGATCCCCAATGTACCTTCACTTCCTACCATAAGAGCTGTGAGATCATAACCTGAACTTCTTTTGAGTGTTCTTCCACCCAGTTTAACAATAGTTCCATCTGCCAGAACAACCTCAAGTCCAAGAATCCAGTTCTTCGTTGTTCCATATAGAGAAGCCCTTAGGCCGCCTGCATTTGTGGAGATGCTGCCGCCAATTGTTGCTGCCATGGAGCTTGCCGGATCTGGAGGGTAGAAATATCCCGATCTGGCAAGAACTTCATTCAGAGCATCCAGCCTCACTCCCGGCTGAACCACGGCAAGATTGTCTCCCGGGCTTATCTCCTCTATTCTGTCAAATCTGGCAAGACTCATAACTATCCCCTCCTGGGAAAGTATGGAAGAACCCGTCAGGGAACTCCCACCTCCCCTTACAGTTACAGAAATATTGTTCTCATAGCAGAGTTTCATAATATTCGATACCTCTTCGGTATCCCCGGGAACCACAACTGCTGACGGTAATAAACCTTCAAAATATGATGCGTCATTGAGATATGGTATCATGTCCTCTTTTGAGGTGTAAACGTTCTTTCCGGAAATCTTTTTAAGTTCCCCAGCAAAATCCATCTTATCAGTTACAGATAAACCCTGAAGTAATAAGTTTTTCCAGTTTTTCTCGTTTCAGAAAATTGCTGGCATTTGGAAATACTTTTCACTGTGCTACTAAATATTTGCAAAAGAGTTATATTTCTATCTTTTATGTTGGTGAGCCAGAAGCACAATTTATATAGCAAGCTATTTGCCACTGTAGCTCAGCTGGTAGAGCAGCTGATTTGTAATCAGCAGGTCGGGGGATCGAAACCCTCCAGTGGCTTACTGCTTATCGTCCAAAGCCCTATAAATTAAAACTCAATTTCGAACTGTTTCTTCATATACTCAAATTCCTGGTTTCAGAATGTGTTAATATCCGGAGTCATGCATGATCTCAGGATAGTGGAGAAAGTTACGGAATAATATTCTGTCATGGTTCCCTCTCCATGGATTCATCCAATAGATTGTACATGATCTGACGGAACAGTGTCTTGATCGTTGCAGTTTCATCAATGTGTGGTCTTTCACGTTTTCCAGTATCATTCCTGAAAAGTTTCTTTACTATGGGTCTCAACGATTCCTGGTCTATCCTGGGATAGTTCTTTGCAAGTTTATCTATGCTCCTAATTGACGAATATGCTTCCTGCAGACTGTAATTCACTACGTTGTTCATTGATTATACTTGTTGATCCCATGAATAAAGCTTTTCATATGGAATTAACTAAATCATGGTAGAAATACAAACTCTTCAGGTTCAAGAACGAACAATGCTAAAAAAATGGAATGAGGATTCTGTGACTCCCGTGGGTGTCTTAGAAAAAATTATTATATTTTAACTGATTGATATTTTCGTGAATAAAGCTTTTCATATGGAATTAACTAAATCATGGTAGAAATACAAACTCTTCAGGTTCAAGAACGAACAATGCTAAAAAATGGAATGAGGATTCTGTGACTCCCGTGGGTGTTTTAGAAAAAATTATTATATTTTAACTGATTGATATTTTCGTGAAAAAAAGAAACAAGATCATTATACCAATTGCGGCTGTTATAATCGCAGCGGTAATCATAGTGCCTATTTGTTTCTTCGAATTCTTTGATCAGCATTACATTAAGGTGGATTCTTTGAATAGTTCTACAGATTACACATACTCCGTGGATTTCAAGATATCCAGTAATACTGGTAATTATTTCAATCCAAATTGCCGATACTTTAACAGCACCACATACGTTGACGAGGGAGGAATCAACCAGTCAACACTCTCAACTAAACTGCGTATGTTTGAAAATTATGGGCCGTGTGTCTACGAAGTGTATTACTACATAACTTTCACGGGAAATTTTTCAATGAACATATTGCCACAAGGAATGATCATTTCTTTCAGGGGAGAGAATTTTTACTCACCCGGTCTCCACGGAAAGGAAATCGGATTTAATCTATATTCTTCCAACGATGTAAACAACAAGGGAAACACTTCTTTAACTATAACTAATCCTGTTAGTAACGCCCCCTACTGTGAGGATTATTGTAACGGGGGTAATTTCAGCTATAATGGACATGCAACGTTTATTTATGAGAAACCAGAGTCACAGAACTTCAGTGGACGATATCACTTTTATTTGAAATTTATTGATCCTCTATGGGTCACCCCCACCAGATTTTCAATTGCTCCAAGTCCATTCTGTTTCATTACAAATGTAACTCTAACAGGTTATTCAAGCCCTGTTTACAACTCTGTGGACATAAAGGCTGTTGACAACGTAACAGGAGGTCTTTAGCCTTATGTATAACCATTCGAAAGCACGGACAGTGGCTTATTTCACATTGGCGTAATTCCAGATGGATTAGAACTTGATTTTATGGTATTTTATATACTATAAAGAGTAAAATTTGGAACACAATGGCTTGAAAAATAAAGGATATCGTTTCAATCAGAAGTTGTTAGGCATTGCTGGCAGCTTTCCTCTCCCTTTTTATGAAAATCACTCCAGGAATTACAAGGATCAGAATGATCCATGCTGAACCTATTAAAAATATGGAAAAAGGACTGAGTCCCGAGGCCAGTGGATTAAATGTTGATGTGCCTGTTACGGCAATGTCTTTGCTTAGATAGACTCCCAGCAGCCATAAATATGTCAATGGATTTATCGAGTATAGAATAACGGTGACTTTATCAATAATTTCGGATGAACTTGTAAAGAGCGACAACCATCCGAAGTTGGTCAGTAATGACATGTAAAAATATGTCAGTAAATATGACGGAAAATAAGCATAGAAAAAATTTTTATTGATTTTGACCTGTGGATCAAATGGGTCATTTTTTGTCGAAATCTGAACAAAGAATTTTCTGAACCTCGACCGCATTGCAATTACAGTTAAAGATGAAACGAAAAGGACTGTCATAAATGAAGCAACAGAATAGGAAATCAAAACTCCAATAGCTGGAGAAATTCCATAAATCCTTGTTGTGAATATATAAGTCGTCAATGCAGTGATCAATACAAAGGGAGATGAGATCAAAACGGATGTAAGTAGAGTTTCCCCATATCTGCCTGAAATCTCCTGGTGATAATGGAGATCTGTTCCACCAAAGAAAAATCTCCATACTTTTCCTCTCTTTCTAACCCTTTTGGATGGATTTGAAAAGTATTCGCATACATAAAAAGAAAATATAATCAGGAATATTGAAAGACTGGCGAATGTCAGAAAAGCGCTATCCTCCATTTTTGCTTGGGTGCTTACCCTCGACCCGAAAATTGAAGCTCCAGCCAGACTTCCGTTTTGTGATATGACACCTATGCTGTAATAGTAGGGTTCTCCAGCGTATTTAAAATTAGTTTGGATGTTTGCCTGGATCGTCATGGTGAAGTTTGTCAGCCTGTCCGGGAAATTTCCTTTTTGTGCCCAGTTTATAGCCTGGATGTAGTTATCTCCAGAAGTTTTACCATATTTAACAGTATAATTTTCCTCCCTGTTTTGTGGAATTTTCCATATATGAATTGCAAAGTATGAAGCTGAGGTTTCTGAAAGAACAGGCGTTATGGATACCGGTCTTGAAACAAAACCGACAGAAAATACGCCGTGCGTTGTAAATGTGCTGATCGGGGTTGTGTGGTTAGCCCATTCATCCCCGTGATAACTCACAGTTTCAGTAACTTCATATAAATGATCTCTCTGGAGGCCGGTAACGTTATAAATCACAATGCCTGTTCCATTTGTAATTCCAGCATATTGTAAACTTGATATGACTTCCATTTGACCTGAAAAAACAGAAATTGAATATGTCACGTTCCAGCCAGTTTCTGCTTTACCATAATCGTTAAAAGTCTGGCTGTAAACTGTTGCATTTGTACCGTTCAATACAGTAATTGTTGATGTCTGATATTGAGGGACATTGCCATTTCCGCTTATCAGGTTTGGGAATAAAGAGAGGGGCTGAGGGGAGGAAGCAAGAGAGATCACTAATATTATCCATAACAATATAAGAATCATAAAAACAGGAGTTCTCAGAATTCTGCCTGTTATTTTCAGTGACACTGGTGCCATCTGTTACTGAATAGTTAAAATTATATAATAGATTATTGTTAGAAATCCCATATGAGAATTAATTTTACAAATGATCTTTTATCGTTTCACATTTTCAATTGAATATAAAACTCAGAATCAACATTTCAGAAATGAATTGATCTTCATACTAAAGAAAGGCTTTATTCATTGGATCACCAAGTATTGTTAATGTGCAACATTGTAGAATACCATCCCCGTTAACTAAAAATCCTATGAAATTGTTGGATATCATGGCACAGATCGATCACATGATTGAGTGGGAATCATTGCGTTCACCACCATAAGATCTCGATTAGAATGATGCGATCAAGGAAGGATGGCAGAACATAGACAAAAATATCCTGATCAAGAAACTGTTTCTTCGAAGGATGTGTTCCCGCCCCGTTGTAGTCATGGAGCGGAAAAATCACAGGAACTCATTGCGGAAGTCCCTGAACTATCCCGAAAATAAATGCTCAGGAGCTGCGTGTTATTTCGCCTTACCTCCTTTCCCAGCTTTCGCAGGAGGATGCCACTTAAAAGTCGCTGGCGGATCCCCTTGAGCTTTAATGCCCTTCGACCAGAAGCAACTCTGTCCCCAATACCACACCACCCATGTTGTAGAAAAAGGCACCCATGAAGCAATCCAATCCGATCGCTTTCACCCCAACCTCACGAAATGGGAATCCTCCTCACAAATGTTAAAATTCTATTCACGAATATGGGGATGAGGGATGGAGTTCCCCTTTTAAATGTCCATGAAAGGACTGATAACTCCTATGGCTATGGCATGGGTACGGAAAGCTAGGATGTTCATAACCGAAGATAACAGGAGTGGATAAGTTGGTATTTCAAAGCATTCTTTATAGAGAAGATGAGAATAAAGACGAATTTAGAGTGGAACAGCCGGATTTCTTTGTGGATCTCAACCTGGATCAGGTGGTTAAGGCAACAACTGATCCGAAAAAAGATTACAAACTTGATTCCATATTTTACAACCCATTGAAAAAAGTAGGTGATGTGACCTACAGGCAGGACGTTTTTCGGGATCTTCAAGATCAGAATATGATCCGTTCCATAAGGATTTTTTCAGAAAAGATGGAAAAGATGTACAGATATCTCTCCAATATAGACAGGCTTTACAGATACCAGAAGGAAAGATGGCTTATGGATTCAGCTGAAATATACTGTGAGGCCGTTCAAACACTTTTCAACGACCTGATTGCTGAATCTCCGGAATCTGATGGCTTTAAAGGATTATTGGAATATATTGGGGCCTACATAAATTCTGAAAGATTTACAAAACTTAGAGATGAGACATCCGCCCTTAAATCAAGACTTGATGCCGTGAGATTTAACATGATAATAAAGACTGGAAAAATAGTGGTGAAAGAGTACAAAGGTGAGGAGGATTACAGCGCCGAGATAAAAAGTGCTTTTCACAAATTCAGTGAAAGCGGATCCGTGATGAAGAAAGTGAGAATCCCCCAGTTCTCAGGCATGAACCACGTTGAGGCAGCGGTTCTTGGACTGGTTGCAAAAATATATCCTGAAACTTTTCAGGGACTTCTGGAATACTACCAGAGAAACAGTGATTTTATAGACTCCACACTGGAAAAATTCCAGAAAGAGATACAGTTCTATCTTGCATACATTGACCATATATCTGGAATCAGGGATGTGGGTCTACAGTTCTGCATTCCCGTGATATCAGAAGTAAACAAAAATGTCTTCTGTTATGGTGGGTTTGACATCGGACTTGCTGACAAACTTTCTAAGGAGAAAAAAGCCGCAGTTACAAACGACTTTGTCCTTGAAGATGATCAGAGGATAATTGTTGTGACAGGCCCTAACCATGGGGGGAAGACCACCTTTGCAAGAATGTTCGGACAGATTCATTATCTTGGAAGCCTGGGATTGCCGGTTCCTGGAACTGGATCACACCTTTACCTTTTTGACAGCATATTCACACATTTTGAGAGATCTGAAAATCTTGATAATGGCAGAGGAAAACTTGAGGATGATCTTGTAAGGATCAAGGACATAATGGACAGAAGCACCTCCAGCAGCATAATTATCATAAATGAGATGTTGAGTTCCACCACCCTGAAAGATGCAGTGAGGATAGGGAAGAAAATTGTTTCGGATATACTGAAAATTGGTTGTCTCTGCCTATATGTGACTTTTCTGGATGAACTGGCTTCCCTTGATGGGACTGTAAGTATGGTGAGTACCATAGTCCCCAAAAAACCGGAGGAAAGAACTTACAAAATAATGAAACAGCCTGCTGACGGTCTTGCTTATGCAATGGCACTTGCAAGGAAATATGGAGTTACCTATGACGACATTATAAGGAGGATCGTTTCGTGAAAGTATTTCTGATGTATCCTGACAGGAATCTGAATCCAGATCTTGAAATGCCGTGGAATGAGAATGTTCTTGTTGAAGATCTTGAACTTACAAGGATATTCAAGAAAATGGCAGGAGGAGACAAATTCCTTCATGAAATAGTTAAAAAAGTAATGCTGAACAGTGAATCTGATGTGGGAACCATATTACACAGGCAGGCTGTTCTGAAAGACTGCATCAGGAACAGTGCAGATGTGAGGAAAATTTATGATATCCTTGTGAGGTCCATTACGGAAGAGAAGAAACAGTATTTCTGGTTCAGCCAGACAAACCCTGAACTCATACTTCATGAATCCATAAAGGTCATGCAGATATTCATCAACAGCTTCGGAGAACTGAGAAAAATAAGCGACAGCAAATCCACTGAGTTTGAATCTGAAGGTTTCAAGTCTCTTTTTTCACTTATAAAAAATGAACTTGATGATGCATATCTTTCTCAGATTGGAGATATTCTCAAGACACTTAGTTTCCCCAGGGGTGTTCCCGTAAGTGTTGAACTTGGTCGTGGAAATGAAGGGGTAAACTACAATCTCCTCAAACTCGTGGAGAAGAAGACCATATTTTCCGGATTGATTTCTCAAGGCAGTGAAAAGCGTTACACGTTCACACTTGGTGATAGAGATGAGAGCGGCGCACAGGCAATTGTGGAGATGAGGAACAGGGGAATCATAAACATTACCAATGTACTGAAAGAATCTGCAGAGAATGTCCTTGGTTTCTTTTATCTGCTGCGCAATGAACTTGCATTTTACATTGGATGCCTGAACCTTTATGATTATATAACTGGAAAGGGGGAACCAGTCTGCTTTCCAGTACCGGTAGATGGAGGAGGAAATATACTGTCTTTCAATGGAGTTTATGATATTTCACTGAGTCTTGGAATATCCGAAAGGGTTGTTGGCAACGACATGAATGCTGATGGGAAAGATCTGGTTATAATAACTGGAGCAAACAGGGGAGGCAAGTCAACCTTCTTGAGAAGCATTGGACAGACCATACTGATGATGCAGTGCGGAATGTTTGTCCCGGCTGTTTCATTCACCTCCGACCTGAGGAGAGGATTATTTACTCATTTTAAGAAGGAGGAGGACAGAGGAATGACCATGGGGAAACTGGATGAGGAGCTGAGCAGGATGAACTCCATAGTTGACCACCTGAAAACTGGTTCACTCATACTCTTCAATGAATCCTTCTCGGCAACAAACACAAGAGAGGGTTCACAGATATCCAGTAATATTGTCGATGCACTGATTGAGAAAGGTATAAAGGTATTCTTTGTGAGCCACCTGTATGAATTTTCCATAAATTATTACGAGAGGAGAAGAGAAGAAGTTCTCTTCTTGAGGGCTGAAAGAAAGACAGATGGGACTCACACCTACAGGATTATTGAAGGAAATCCCCTTGAGACCAGCCATTCTGAAGACTTGTTCAACAAAATATTTGGTGATGCCAGGGATGATGCCCCTGCAGGAGGATTGTCTGAGAAATTTGAAAAAACATGATTTCCGGGCAATCTTACAGGTTCTGCCTAAATGGTCAGTGCCTTATTTTTTATCTCAGAAACATGCCAGAAAGTTTCACTGTCCTCAAAATATACCGATGTGCCTTTCATCCCTCTGGTGAGCATCACCCTGTATCTGTTTATCAGGAGCTTCATGGCTTTTTGCGGATCTGTTTTGGAAAGAGCCTTCAGGGATCCACTCCCTCCAATCCTGTCCATTATTTTGTCTGGCTGCAGTTTCCATCCATTGCGCCACACAAGATCATCTCCCCATATGAGGCCAACATAATCAGATTCAAAGCCCTGCGATCCGTATATTGAAGCACAGTATCTCAGTGGATCTTTCTGCCCCAGCCAGTATGAAGGGTATTCTGTCTTTTCATCCATAAGCCAGTTTATTTCAGGGTCCAATATACGCCTCTTCTCCTTTCTGCCATCGCTGCGCGTGAATGAGGCGAGGAGAGCTATCTTCGGGTTCCTCCCCATGGATCTTGAAGATTTTACGCTTTCAAGATATTCAAGCATTGTATTGATCCCGTCGAATGTCCTGAAATCGTATTCCTCCGGGATGCCTGAAACTGTTCCATGGAAAATGGAGTTTATGAACTCCTGGTACTTACTTCCACCATTAACCCTGTAGAAGCCCTCAAGATTGTATTTTACCACTGTCCTGCCGGTCTCTTCTGCACACTGTTCGAATGTCTTTCTGTCCCCGTCCTCATCTCCGAGAAGAATCTGATCCTCGTCATAGAAGAATACTGATGTTACTGGCCTTTCCATACAGGTCTTTATGACATCCCTGGTCATTCTCTGTGATTCATCGTAAATGACCATCCTGACATTTTGAAGTTTTGACTGGTCAAAGTTTCTCTCTCCCAGTCCCCTGAAATTTGCCATTGCGCCTGTTGAATAATAAAGAAGAAGTGTTGAAAATCGTGGACCCACGACCTTTCTCAGGGTGTTGATAAGTCGGTTGTTTCTGTATGCCAGCAGGGCCCCATAGCCATTCTCGATGGAGTTGAACAGTATATCCAGTGCCAGAAGAGTCTTACCCGACCCCATTCCGCCGCTTATGAGGAAAATTTTGTTATTTTTTTCCTTCAGTGAGCTCAAGATATCTCTCAGTATGAAAATCTGCTCTGTTGAAAGCCCGAAACCTGAATTCAGGAACGAACGGGAGGCATTTTCCATTATGCTTCCTATGTTCGAACGTACAAAGTCAACCAGTCTTCTTCCAACCTGAAAAGTCCCATTTTCCACTGCCATTATATCATTTTGTGTTGCAGGTTCAGGTGGAAGAGCCTGGAGATCCGTTTCCAGATCCTTTCCGTTGTAAAGAATCTTGCAGTCATTGCCATCAGTGGTCCTGTACATGTAGACAGCACCGCTGAAATTTATGCTTGAGGAGGCAGAATGGAAATTCCTGAGTTTGGACACATAGTTTTGCATCTGGTAACATGGGTCCCCATGAAGTTCTGAATCTCCCCTCACCGTATACTCATCAATCCTTTCATATTTCCTCCACCCCTTAACTTCAAGAACTTTAGCCTCCCCATGCCTCATGAGAAGATAATCTGCCCGTTCAAGGCCTATTGGAAACTTGAGCTCCATAAATACAGCTGTTCCCGGAGAAATTATACGTTTGAGATCGTTTATGGATCCTCTCCAGGACATCACCTGCTCAATTCCCGGTGATTTTCCATATTCTGCAATGAAATTCTTTACTGTTTGATCGACTGCTTCCTGGGTTACAACTTCATTGAAGTTCCTGCTGAAAAATAGTGATGATGCCAATATTTATTCATGCTTGAATATTATATAAATATGCTGATCTTTCCTTGAAAGGTGAAAATTGACTGTAAGGGTGTTTTTCAGATCTGGGCCTTCCTCACAGCCTTCCAGATATTTTCTGGTTTGAGGGGCATGTCTATGTGTGTTATGCCAAACCCCGAAAGTGCATCAACAACTGCATTGACAATGGCAGAGGGTGCAGCGATTGAACCGGCTTCACCAACCCCCTTTACACCTATTGGATTGTGCGGTGAAGGAGTATAGATGAATGAACTTTCAATTCTGGGAATCTCAACGGCTGTTGGAACTGCGTAATCTGAAAGTGTTGAGGTGAGTAGGTTCCCTGTTGAATCGTAAACGGACTCCTCATAAAGCGCCTGGGCCAGCCCCTGAACAACACCGCCATGAATCTGACCTTCCACAATCATTGGATTTAACTGTGTTCCGCAGTCATCCACGGCCACATACCTCCTGATCTTGACCTGGAAGGTCTCTGGATCCAGATCTACAACGCAGATGTGCGTTCCGAATGGATAGACAAAATTCTCCGGATCATAAAACGATGTCTGTTCCAGCCCGGGTTCCATTCCTTCCGGTATTTCATCAGCACCTGCCCCGTAAGCCGCCATTGCCACCTGTGCCATTGTTCTGGTTTTCTCCTGGTTTCCTTTCTCATGGAACTTTCCATTTTCGTATACAACCCTGGACTCATCCACGCCTAGAAGATGGGCTGCTATCTTTACAGCCTTGTTGACCAGCTTCCTGGATGCGATGGCGATTGCCCCTCCAGCAACTGCTGTAGTTCTGCTTCCGTAGGTGCCCATACCAAATGGGATCATGCCGGTATCCCCGTGGATTATCTCCACATCCTCCATTGGAACCTGAAGTTCGTCTGCAACCAGCTGTGCAAAGGTTGTCTCCTCACCCTGTCCGTGTGGATTTCCACCTGTAAATACTGATACCTTACCCGTTGGGTGTACACGAACAGTTGCGCTTTCCCATAAACCCAATCCAAACCCTGTTGACCTTACAACCTTTGATGGGCCCAGTCCGCTCACTTCTATGTAACTGGAAATCCCAATTCCCATGTATTTCCCTTCAGATCGCATTTTCTCCTGTTCTTTTCTGAGGTTGTAATAATCAACTTTATCCATGGCTTTTTTGAGTGCTATCTCATAGTTTCCGCTGTCATAGATCAGACCTGTTGGGACAGGATGTGGGAAACTGTCTGCGGGAATAAAGTTCTTGATCCTTATTTCAGCCGGATCCATGTTGATCTTCCTTGCCAGGACGTCAACCATTCTCTCTACAATGAATGAGGCCTCTGGCCTTCCCGCACCTCTGTAGGCATCCACTGCAACTGTATTTGTGAGTACGCCGTAAACTTCACAGCCCACAGCCTTCATATTGTACTGCCCCGGCAGTATTAGGCCGAAGAGTATTGTGGGGACACCGGGCGCAGCAGTGGAAAGCCATGCCCCCATGTTCGCGTAGACTTTTGCCTTGATCCCAAGAATTGTTCCGTCCTTCTTTGCTGCCATTTCCAGATACTGTACATGATCCCTTCCGTGTGTCGTGGAGAGGAAGTTCTCTTCTCTGGTCTCCATCCACTTGACAGGCCTTTCCAGCAGCTTTGAAAGGTAACATACAACCGCTTCCGGACCGTAGCATGAAATCTTGCTCCCGAAGCCACCGCCGACGTCAGGTGCAATAACCCTCAACCTGTTCTCCGGGACGCCGAGAATCAGTGAAAGAAGGAATCTGTGCACATGTGGATTCTGGGAAGTCATCCATACAGTTGTCTCCCCCGTTCCTGCGTCAAATGATGCCACTGCTCCCCTGGTTTCCATGGATGCTGGCTGGAGCCTCTGATTTACAAATCTTTCCCTGACAACAACGTCAGCCTTTGAAAACACATCATCAACGTTTCCTGCATCTATCTTCCATCTGAAGGCTACGTTTCCTGGAACTTCTTCATAAAGTTGAGGTGCGTCTTTTTCAACAGCTTTCTCCAGATTGATCACCGGTTCAAGCGGTTCGTATTCCACATCTATCATTTCTGCAGCATCGGAAGCCTGGTATGGTGATTCTGCAACCACAACAGCTATTGGATCGCCGACGTACATGACCCGGTCCACTGCAACTGCATGATATTTTGGTATCTTCAGTTCAGAGTTTGG
>JAMCUD010000033.1 GCA_023379355.1 Thermoplasmatota archaeon | reverse complement strand
TCAGGGGTAAGGAAAAGCTGGAGGAGGTGCTTGAATGGTGCATGGAGGCAGGTGTAAGCATACTCACTGTTTACGGATTTTCCACTGAAAACTTCAAGCGAGACCCGGGTGAAGTGGATTTTCTGTTCCGGCTCATTAATGATGCGTTCGTTGACCTTCTTCAGGATAAGAGAATATATGACAACAACATAAGGGTCAAAGTCATAGGAGAGGTTAGCATTCTCCCGGATTATCTGCAGAATACAATAATGGAGGTTGAAAGTAAGACAAAGGGATTCAAGAGGTTCCGTTTCAACCTTGCAATAGGATATGGTGGAAGAGAAGAGATAATCAACGCCATAAAGAGAATGTATAAGGATGTGGAGAAGGGAGCATTCCCGGCAGAGTCCATCACGGAGGAGGTGTTCCGGAAATACCTGTATGATTCCACTGTTCCTGACCCGGATCTTATTTTTCGAACCAGCGGAGAGGAAAGGATTTCCAATTTCCTTCTCTGGCAGTCAGCCTATTCAGAGCTATATTTTTCTGATGTGAACTGGCCGGAACTCAGGAAGATTGATTTCCTGAGAGCTATACGGTCCTACCAGAACAGAAAGAGGAGATTCGGTACCTGAATGTATCTTGCAATAGATGACACTGACTCAAGAAATGGTGGATGTACCACCTATATTCTTACCGAGATCATAAGAAGGTCAGGCCTTGAAATAGCAGGATATCCAAGGCTCGTGAGGTTGAACCCCTCCATACCATGGAAAACCCGTGGCAATGGGGCACTTTCAGTCAGGCTTGTCAATGGAGGTGAAAGGGGAGAGAAGATTGGAGAGATTGAAGGGAAAGACTATTTCTGCAATTTGAACGGTAATGAGGACATCGATCTGGAAAATCTGCTTGAACTGGCAGCGGAAACAATCTACGATCTGGCAGCCCTTGGTGAAGACGGTACAAACCCTGGCATTGTAGTCTCAAAGGAACAGCCCGGGAGGGATATTTATGAGAAATGTGTGCAGGATGTGACTGACATTGAGACAGTGAGGAGATATCTTGATGCAAGAAATATCCGTTATCTTGGCATTAAGAACTCAAGAGGGATAATAGGTGCTGCCGCTTCCCTTTCCTGGGTTCCTGTAAGAAAAACCTTTGAGGCTCTTCTTTATAAATATCCTTCTTCACCCCCTGTTCCGCACGAAATAAAGATGATGGCAGCCCTTGAGGCTCAGAAAATCAAGGGTTCGTTCAATAATGTGGACATTGCAAACAGATATCCTGCAATACTGCCAAGGGAGAGGACGCCTGTGGTGATGGGCATCAGATCCGTGGGTCATCTGGGACTGCTTAAGGGACTTACTGATCTGGCCCAGAAATATGGTATTGGTTATGACCGGGCATTCCTCTTTGAAACCAATCAGGGAACTGACGATCACATTATATATGATCCTGGAAGGCTCCAGAATTTTCACAGTTATAGCCTGAACTGCATCGTGGAATCCTTCCCGAGAGTTATATCAGGTTCACATTACTTCATTGACATAAAATATGGGAGTGAAGGTTTAAAGGCTGCTGCCTTTGAACCTACCAAGGAGTTCAGAAGGATTTTCGGAAAGCTGGCACCTGGGGACACTGTTACTATGGTCGGTACCTACGATGATGGAACGATCAATGTCGAAAAGATGGATGTGAAAGCCATGTCGAGGATCTACACCAGAGTGCCACCCATCTGTGAGGAATGTGGTAACAGGATGACCAGCAGAGGTCATGGAGACTACAGGTGTAAAAAGTGTGGCTTGAGGACGACAACCCCCCATTACAAGCAAGAGGACAGACCTGACATTTTAGGAAAACATGATGTCCCCGTCATCGCCAGGAGGCATCTTTCTATGCCATACTCTCTGGAGGGTTCAGTATGACACTTATCGCCCTTACAGGTGTACCAGGTTCAGGAAAGTCAACGGTTTGCAATATTCTCAGGCTTATGGGGTTCGACTGCCGTTCTGCCCTTTCATTAACCGGTTCCGAAAGCTGTGTCGATGGAGAGGAAGTTGATACTGAGTGCCTTGGGCAGCTCTGGAAAATAAATTCAGAGAGTAACATTGTTATAGAATCACATCTTTCTCAGCTTCTTCCTGTGGAATATGTGATCATTCTGGAAAGGTCTCCGGAAAAAATAATGGAGATCCTTCAGTTCAGGGGATATCCGGATCAGAAAATTTCTGCAAATATTGATTCCCTGCTAACAGGGGTTATTTTCTATGATGCATCCGAAAGGTTGCCAACAACCAGGATATTTACCGTTAGAAGTGACAATCTCTCTCCTTACATGACTGCTGTAAAGGTTTCCAGCATCGTGAGAGACATATTTGACAGGAAAGCAGAGAAGAATGTCAAGAAAGAATTTTAACCCCGGTATCATCTGATAGTATGGTTATGGATTCCCTTCGAGGGCGATCCGACGGACTTATCACGGCCCTGAGCCGCCCTTTCATGAAACTCAGTCCAAATTCTATATCTCTAATGTCCCTCCTGCTGGCTGCTATTACAGGTTTATTCATATTCGAGGGGAAGATCCTGCTTTCAGTTGCTTTTGTAGCCCTCCTTCTTTCCTCACTTTTTGATGCTGTGGATGGAAAAGTTGCAAGGATGAAGAACATCTCATCGCCCATAGGGGACCTTGTGGACCATGTTATAGACAGATACTCAGACATATTCATACTTCTAGGGTTTATATTCAGCGCCCCGGGTTCCCTGGTTTTGGGTATACCCGCCTTGACAGGGGTTCTTATGACCAGCTACATGGGTACACAGTCTCAGGCGCTCGGTCTGCACAGAAACTATTCCGGAATACTGGGAAGGGGCGACAGACTTGTATTCATGATGGTCTTTATTCTGATTCAGCTTTTCCTTCCATTCAATCTTCATTTCGCAGCCATGAACCTTACTCCTACCATACTTCTTCTGATATGGTTCGCAATCGCCGGAAATATTACAGCTGTTTTTCGCTTCAGGGATGCCTATTCAGGCCTCAAGGAACGGATTTCATGAATGGGGTTGCATAAGATCGTAGACCTTCATGTTTAGTTCTCTGGCCTTTGATTCGATCCTTGATTGACCGTATATTCTTATTATTGGCTCAGTACCTGATGCCCTTACAAGAACCCAGCCATCTGGAAAATAAATCTTAAGCCCATCTGTTTTATCGATCCTGGAACCTTTGAACCTGGCCTCCAGTTCTTCAAGAATGACAGATGGAGACCTGTCCATGGAATGCACCGTCGATCTGCACATGAAGAACTGAGGCAGGCCAGATATGAGATTGGACAGGGATTTTCTGGATTTTGCCATAAGGTCCAGCATAAGTCCCACAGTCATTGCACCGTCCCTGCAATACTGATGTCTGCCGAATATTACCCCTCCATTTTCTTCCCCTCCAATCTTCCCCTGGCTTCCTATGAGAGTCCTTGATACAATGGGAGCCCCTACCCTGGTGCGTAACAGGCTGAATCCGTTGATCCGTGAAAGTTCATCCATAGCATCGGAACTGCTCACAGGAGTGACCACAACATCGCCCTTACCGGCGTGAAACTTTACTATAAGCGACAGTGACCTGTCCCCGTCTATGAAGTTGCCATCTTCGTCAACGAAAACTACCCTGTCTGCATCACCATCATGGGCTATGCCAAGATTGAATCTCTTTGTCTTCATCAGGGACAGCAGATCGACCAGGTTTTCAGGCCTTGGTTCAGAACTCCTGGATGTGAAATGCCCATCGGGGAAGGTATTGAGTTCAACAACCTCACACCCGAGCAACCTCAGCAGTGTCGGAGTTGTTAAATAGGAAGCACCGTTGCCTGAATCTACAGCTACACGGTACTTCATTTTCCTTATGGAAGCGACATCAATTATTGACAAGATGCCTTTGATGTACAGATCAGTGGCAGTTCTATCCCTTGAGAGTGTTCCGATTTGATCCCAGCCAGTTGTCCTGAATTTACCCCCATTATAAACATTCTCAATCTGGAGTTCCTTTTCGTCCCCAAGCTCTGTGCCATCCTTGTCAATGCACTTTATTCCATTGAATTCCGGAGGATTGTGTGAAGCGGTTATTATGACCCCGAATAGTTTTCGCGACTTGCAATAATACTGGAGAGCTGGTGTCGGAAGAATGCCGAGATCAATAACATCAAGCCCCGCAGACATAATTCCAGAAGAGACAGCGGCAAAAATCATGTCACCGGAGCTTCTGGTATCCTTTCCCATAACAATTGGACCCTGATTAAAAACCTCAGCTATTGACTGCCCCATTCTCACTGCGAGTTCGGTGGTCAGAAATTCATTTGGAATCCCTCTGATTCCATTTGTCCCGAAAAGCTTCTTCCTCACTTCCATACTTGAACATATTGCGGTTATGTATTTAGTAATTATATCTCCAGAGACCTTGTCTGAGAAAAGATCATGAGCACCGGATGCATTAAGAACACCTCATGGATCGAATTCTTTCATTAGATCGTAATTGTTTCCCCTCCAAGATATAGTCTTCATTCTTCCTCCATGTACAAGGTTTGAAAGGTAGATAAATGGAATCAAAAACTGAATGAAGAATCCTGAAATCCTGTGTCCGGGCGCCCTGTATGATGATCTTGCGGAATTCACTACAATGGGCAGAAACAGAAACCCGAACAGATAATTGATTTCAAGGGTAATCACAAAGGAAGTCAGGAAGAGAAAAATAGTTGAACCGTAGAAAAGCAGACCGTATCTGATGACATTTTTCGAGGAAGATACTGAAAGTGCAGTCTGCCTGTTGGACCATTCCATAAAAGCGCTGAATGAATCCGGTGAAAGAACCTCGGGATGTGCTTCAGGGACATATGCAATTTTTAAGCCCTTCTTTTTGCAGATCTTTGTCAGTGCAATATCATCGGAAACATGGGAAGAGAAGTATTTCAGGTCTTCTTCAGTAAGAAGATCATTACGGAATGCAAGTGAACCACCCCAACCGAACCTGGTGATCGTTGATTCCATCATACCCAGCCCCACGAACCCCCATACCATCTTTACCTTCGACCAGAATCCCCCAACCGGCTTGAAAAACGGGAATGTCGTAGACAGCCCGTTTTCAGATTTGGAAAGCGGCGAAACCAGGCTTGAAAGCCAGTTGCGTGGCGCAAGTATATCAGAATCTGCAATGACAGTATATCTGTGTAATCCTGAATCTTTCCTTATTGCGGTTGAAATGGCAGATACTTTCCCGCTTCCGGTTCCTTTCTCGGAGATTATGTACTTTATTTTGAATCTTCTGAGCAATTCAACAGCGGAATCTTCTTCGGAATCCACAACAGCCAGAATTTCAAAATTTCTATGATCCTGATCCTTCAGCGAGGTCAGATTCTGTTCCATATCATAATCTATCCCCCTGCAAGGCAGGATTACAATTGTTGGAGTTTCAGTGTCAGGTGTAAAACTTACGGGTTTTTGCCTCACAGAAGAGATGTAAAGAAGGCCGATAAATATCAGAATATCAAGAAAGATCAGAAACAACAGTAGTAGTTCAAAAACGATGTGGATCATGTGTTCAGACTAGTGTCATGTCCTCTGTATCTACCTGACCAACACCCTGGATACCTGAAAGTATCGATTCTATCAGGTCAATCTTGCCCTCTTCGTCAGGAATGATGACTTCAAGCCTGACATACTTGAGGCCAAAGGCGATCTCCTGAACCTCTGACTTATTCAGAACGCATTTTCCACTCAGTTCTCTTTCTGCGGCTGATTTAATCTTTTCAATGTCCATTTCAGCGTCTTCCGGCAGTACTTTCAGGACAACGGCAACATCTCCCATGCTGAACACTCACGGTCCCGTAAAAGAGCATTTAGCGCATACGTACTTTGTAGAATGTTCTCTGCAATCTTTGCATCTTCCTATCAGTTCCTCTCCGCATTGAGGGCATTCGAAAATAGAATAACCTGGATCAACAAGTCCCAATCCGCAGGAGGTACAGTTTTCCTTATATCTCATTAATTCACCATTTGACTGTAATCATCAGCATTGACTCAACGAATGACCAGTTTCCTGACATTTCTCAAGAATATTTAACCTTTTCAAGGTTCCCTTATCATGGCCTACAAGTTTACAAAGAAAAGGCGTTGAGAGCGAAAATGAGTTTTTCAACTGCAAATCATGCAATTATTTCCTGTTTTTTTCCAGCTCGGCCCACTTCTTTTCAAGCTGGAGCTTTAGAGCCTCTGGTTTCCTTGACTTCTCATCGGAGGTACGCAGCTCTTCTGGTATCCTCAAACCTTCCTGAACATCGTACTTGAAATTAATAATCGAGGATTGTGAGAGTTTATACTTTTTGGAAAGATCAGAAATCCTTCCATTTATGGAGTTAATAACATCTTTCATTGCACTGTATTCCATATTTTCCTGAATGATCCTCATAATAGTATCGTTCAGTTCCTCACCCTGCTGCTGAAGCAGGCTTATAGCTATATATTCGCTCTTTGTGAGCTTAACTGAATAAGTTTCCGGTTCATTCAAATCCTGATCTTCATCAGGTGTTTCATCCTCAGGCATTTATGTCATCCTGATCTAAATTCGATTAGGACGCACATATTGGTGATACATATAAAAAATTGTAGTTGCCAGATCACTTGGATGATCTGGCGGCTGCATCCTTGTACCCAAGTGCGTTGGCGAACTGAATGTCCTCATTGGGGATCTTTACCATTGCGCCCGGTGCAAGTTTCTCAAGCCTGTTTCCTATAAGTACTGAACCTCCGCCTACCGGTATAAGAGCAGTTATTCTGTCAAGTTCTTCCCTAAGGTTCTCTCTCAGCTTATCCAGTATCCTGTTGGCAAGGCTGGCCATTATGGGTTCAGACACTGCGGGGCCTCCCACCTCTCTCTGCTTGAACAATACTGTCTGGTTTATAGCCTCCCTCGCAACATCATTCGGAACTATGAACCCTGTTTCCTTGGCAATGGCTTTGGAAACTCCAGACACAAGGTCCCCAACACCAGCCTGAATACTGAAGGACATCTCTACTACAGGTTCCATGTTCTTCAGGTTGACAGTAAGGACATCTGTAGTTCTTGAACCGATATCCACAACAACTCCATATCCGTACTGAGCTTTAAGCATCCCCTTGTCCAGAAGGTAAAGAGCTGCTCCGACACCCTGGGGCCTCATAACCAGTTTGCTTATGAAGAACTGCCTGCTCTCTCCGGCTATGGACTTTATGGTAAAGTCCTTTCCCTGCAGAGATTCCTTTGCAGCATTGAGTTCATGCTCGAACGTACCAAGGGGGGTACCGCTTCCGAGAATTATCTCTTCTCTGCTTCCATTTTTACCGACACCGCTCATCCATAGAGCTCCGGCAAGCAGCGGCAGTGAGTCTGGATCTGAGAGTCTCCCGTCTCCCTGCGGTTCTCTTACGCTGGAACCGGTTGCATCGTCACCGAAGAAGAATGGCTCACTGTCATTAATGGTAAGTATGGTGGATCTGAGAGTCTCCCGTCTCCCTGCGGTTCTCTTACGCTGGAACCGGTTGCATCGTCACCGAAGAAGAATGGCTCACTGTCATTAATGGTAAGTATGGTGGACGAACCGCCTATACCCCAATTCTTCGCTTCAGTAGCTGCCCATCTTGAAGGGAACTTTGCCCTTCCACTATCTGGCCCGACAACTTTTGTATCTCCATATCCTAAGTCTACACCCAATACTATCAATTATTCACCTCTCGTGAATCGAATGCTTCTCCTCAGTAATGAAACAGAAAGTTTCCTTCACCTTTTCTTTTACTGTTTTCATTGCAGAAAAGCAACACATTGATTAGTTTGGACATATATAAATTTTCCCCATCAGCAGTAATGATTTCGCATTGTAAAAATTGCTCATATACGCATTTGATGAAAAATGTACTTTTGATACATAAATCATGTTTGGCATGGTATTACCTGAACCATAGATAATGTTGAAAAGTTACTTCAGAACAGAGACCAGATTATATATGTTCAAGTGATGGTAGAATATGGATCGAGCCATAGAACCTCTGTTTAATCATATGGAAGATTTAAGAAAAAATGGGCTTTCTGAAAAATCGAGAGATGAAATGAAGAAACGCATAGCAGACTCCATAATCACATCCTACGGAGCCAGAAATGCAGTTCCGGTCAATGTAGCTAGAAAGGCTCTCACCCCGTCATCCGGCGTACTGAATTCCGCTATTTATTTCAGCCATGAGAAAGTGCCGGTGGACACTGCAGCATTCATCAACGGCACGATGACCAGATACCTGGATTACAACGACACCTATCTTTCAAAGGAGGCAATGCATCCTTCGGATAATCTACCTCCACTGATTGCCATGGCCTCAAGCCTTGGGCTCAAGGGAGAAACCCTTCTGAGAGCTGCCAATCTCTCCTACGATATTGCGGCGAATCTCTCTGATGAGGTATCCATCAGGGACAGGGGATGGGATCATGTTACGTACATTTCCATTTCATGTGCGGCAGGTATTGCAATGCTTCTCGAGCTGGATCGCTCAAAGTTCGAACATGCACTTAGCCTTTCACTGAACAACAGCATCAGTATGAGGCAGACGCGAGCTGGAGAATTGAGCATGTGGAAGGGGGCAACAACTGCCAATGCCTGCAGAAACAGTGTTTTTGGCGCCCTTCTTGCATCAAAGGGCTTTACAGGGCCATCGCCTGAATTTTCTGGTGAAATGGGATTCTTCAAACAGGTATCGGGCCCCATGAAATTGGAACCAAGGAGTGATGCTGTACTTCGAACGATGATCAAAAATTATCCTGTGGAATACCATGCAATGAGTGCCGCTGAAGCAGCGGAATCAATACATGAGGAGGTAAGAGGCAGAATACGGAGCGTTCAGGTTGAGACTTTCAAGGTGGCCAATGATATTATAATTAAAGATCCAGAAAAGTTAAGGCCGAAAACCAGAGAGACAGCGGATCACAGCATGCCCTATATAGTTGCATACACCTTGCTCAAAGGGGCGCCTGGACCGGACTCTTACGAGGACCACCTTCTTAGGGACCCCGAAATCCTCAGATTGATAGATGTTTCAAAGTATACTGTTACTGAAAAATTCAATAAAATGTATCCAGAATATCTTCCTGTCAAGATGAAGGTGGAAACGGACGGAGGAATGATCGAGAGAGAAATTGAAGTTCCAAAGGGACACTTTCATAAACCCTACTCGTGGGATGATCTGATCATTAAGGGCAAAAGAGTGATGGGGGATTCCAATTCAAATATACTCATAAGGTTCGTAAGATCGATTGAAACCCATGATGTGGAGGAACTTCTGGAGGTAATATCAGATGTCAGTTTTAAGAGATAACATTAACGCTGGGCCAGAGGGGCTCAGAAAACTGATCTCCTCGGGAATGGTTATCTCGGCCGGTGTATATGATGGAATAAGCGCGATGATAGCCCAGTCTGAGGGCTTTAAATGCCTATACCTTTCTGGATCTGGAGTGGCAGGAATGATGGGACTGCCTGATATCTCCCTTACCACCCTGACTGAGGTTAGTGATGTTGTGAGGACCATCACTTCCGTTACGTCCCTACCGCTTATAGTTGACGCTGACACGGGCTTTGGTGAAACGGTAAATGTAACGAGAACCATACGTGAATTGGAGAAAGCAGGGGCCGCAGCCATACATATTGAGGATCAGGTTCTCCCAAAACGATGCGGACATCTCAGTGGTAAAAAGATTATAAGCAAGGAGGAGATGGGAAGGAAGATCAGGGCGGCAGCGACATCCAGAAGAAACCCTGCATTCACAATAATTGCAAGAACCGATGCAAGATCTGTGAACGGTTTGGAAGACGCAATAGACAGAGCTACATTTTATGGAAAATGTGGTGCGGACATGATTTTTACAGAGGCTCTTGAAAGCGGGGGCGAATTCAGGGAATTTGCATCCAGGGTAAATGTACCGCTTCTCGCCAACATGACGGAATTCGGAAAGAGCCCTCTGCTTTCTGTCAGAGAACTGGAGGAAATCGGCTATGCAGCAGTAATTTTCCCGCTTACGGGATTCAGAGCCGCAATCAAGACCCTGCGCACCACTTACCGGGACCTTCTCAGAGATGGAACCCAGAGAAATTTTATTGATAGACTTATGACGCGAAACCAATATTATGAACTTTTAGGATACAGTGATTATGAGAAAGATGACAGTGAACTGTTCAATTCAGTTGGTGATTTAAATGAGTGAAATAAAAGTGCCGAAAGGGCTGGTCGGTGTTGTGGTTGACTCTACCGCCATCTGTACGACGGACACCGATGGCAATCTCGTGTACAGGGGCTATAGCGTTGTTGACCTTGTGAGAAAGAAGAGTTTCGAGGAAGTTGCCTATCTTGTGGTAAATGGAGATCTTCCGACCCCTTCCCAGCTTCTGGAATTCAATTCAAGATTGATAAAAAACCCAGACCCGGATCACAGGGTCATTGAGGTTATGAACACTCTGAAGGAACATGACCTTATGAAGAACCTCAGATCCATGATATCCCTTTATCCCATTGAGAGCAGGGATACGTCCGCTGTATTTGAGGAGTTAATATCAAAGGTTCCGTCCATAATAGCTCATTCACACGCAGTCTCAACCGGAAAGCCCCTTAACAAATCTGATTCCAGAACCTACTCAGGTAGGTTTTACGAACTCCTGACAGGAAACCATGACAGGAAAAGGGCAGAATTCCTTTCAAAACTGATGATACTTTATCTTGAGCATGAATTCAACGCTTCCACATTTGCCCTGCGTGTTGCCGCATCTACATTGACTGATCCTGCCTCTGCCATAACGGTAGCCCTTGGCACCCTCAAGGGACCGCTTCATGGAGGAGCAAACTCAGAGATACTGGACTTTTTCAAAGGATTTGACAACGAGAGCGAAGCCAGAGCGTACGTGGATAGACAACTTGATGCAGGAAAGAAGATTATGGGTTTTGGCCACAGAGTATATAAGGAGAAGGACCCGAGGGCGGAGATCGTCAAAGAGATTCTCAGGGAACTTAACAGAGATTCCCGTGATCTGAAGATCGCTGAGGCCATTGAAACCAGAGTTTGGGACAAAAAGCATCTTCCTGCAAACGTGGACTTCTATGCTGCCATACTGATGGATGAGCTTGGAATACCACAGGACCTTTACACGGCCATATTTGCAGCTTCACGAATCTTCGGATGGTGGGCTCATTATGTTGAACAGATCAACGACAACAAGCTGATAAGGCCTGCTTCCGAATACTCCGGGCCCAGAGACCGGACGATCTGAAGCTACAGGACCCTTATATCCACCTTTTCAGATTTCCTGTTGAATGCCTGGTAATCTGAAATCCTGTAAGGGCTTGCTACAATTATATGGATTGGCCCTGTATTGGAGAACATCCTGACGTCAGCGTCCGAAGGCAGGGCAACCCCTGAGGGGTGGGAGTGAACGCTGCCAACTATTGAAAAATCTATTGGTTTGTTGTAAAGCTGAAAAAGAGTGTGGTGATCTCCCTGAATGGTTCCTGGCAGGATCACTATTTCGTAGATAATTTCCTTCTCTGCCTTCAGGAATGCTCCAAATTCAAGGGGATAACTGTCCTTGGATGCTTCCATGACCATTTTCAGAGTCCTGAGCCTAATTGACCACATTTCTGATCAGTTTCTCCCTGATTCGTTCATAAAATGAATTCCTGAAAGTCACAAACCTAGCCTTTTCAGGGGAGACAGAGATTCTGATGTCGTCAGTTTCATTGACGGCAAATTGCTGCTGCCCGTCCACAATAAGATCACAGTTCTGATTCCTGCCAAATAGCCTCAGCCGTATCTCCTGAGAGCTGGGAATGACAATCGGCCTGCTCCTGGATCTGAAGGGCGCAAGGTATGTCACAACCATTGCGTCTATGGTGGGATAAAGAATTGGACCACCAGCACTGAAGGAGTATGAAGTTGAACCAATGGGAGTGGCAACAATGACGCCATCGGCTGTGGTACTGTCAAAGAATATTCCATCCACAAAGACCCTGAATTTTCTTATCTTTGCGATCTGGCTGGAGTGAAGAACAACCTCATTTGTGGAGTCCAGGACCTGAGTTCCATTGATTGTAAGTCTCAGCTTCATTGTCTCCTCCACCTTGTATTTCCCCTGTATGAGTTTATATACCGAGGATTCCACTTCACCGATTTCAACTTCAGAAAGGAATCCGAGGCTGCCCATGTTAATTCCAAGAACCGGCCCCTTTGCCAACTGTAAAGATCTCAGAACAGAACCATCCCCGCCCACTGTAATCAGTATGTCTGCCTCCATCTGCTCCAGGCTGTTTCCTTTTTTATTCAGCATCCTGGCAGCTTCCCTGTCATATATAATCTCCCAATCCTCCGGAAGAATATCAGTGATCCTCCTCACTATGTGGGCACATCTTATGCAGTCCTTTCTAACTATGAAACCTATTTTCATCTAAGCACTTCCGTATTCCCGTGTGATGAAGCCGCAATAATCCCCTTCCTTTCCCGAACATCCAGCCCCATGTTGAATTCCGCAAGGTTGTGGTCCAGTGCCACCCCTCCTGCCTCTCTCAATATGAGCACCCCGCCGGCAACATCCACATTTCGCAGATAATTGCCGGGACCTATATACGCCATCAGGTCAGCTGAACCCTTTGCAACCAGGCAAAGCTCCAGAGATGCACAGCCCAGGGATCTGATTCTCCATTTACCTTTAAGTATGGGAGAATCATGGCTAAACCCTGTTCTACCCAATCCTCCTAAAGCACAACCGGTATTGCCCTCTGATACGGTAATCTTTCTCCCGTCCAGAAATGCACCACCACCTTTAACCGCATGGAATATCCTTCCACAGGCCAGGTCTGCAACAACGGCCATGGAAGCGGATGAAACTGTGTCCATAACAACTGCACATGAAAAGGAAAAGAATGGGATCTGGTTCTCTGCATTAAATGTACCATCCAGTGGGTCAATCAGCAATGATTCCTTAAACCCAAGATCGGTAAATCCACTCTCCTCACTTATCACATTAAGCGGAATTCCGTTGTCCTTAACGTAGTCCAAGACTTTCCCGTCAAACAGCCTGTCCATCTCATGGGTTGCGGTACCATCTGCCCCCATTCCGACTACCCTCTTATTGACAGGTTTATCCAGCAAACTCTGGGAAAGTTCCTGTAGGGACTTGCCCAGATCGATAAGTTCAGAGATCAGGGACGGCACAGTTCATGATAATGCCAATGAAAATAATGTTTTGGAAAGGGGAATGGATCAGTCCCCAACTATACTGTCCAGAAGTGTGTTCAGTCTCTGGGAGAGCCTTTTCAGTGCATAGTCAAGGACCTCAACCGGCTTCAGTGATCCATCGGTTTCGAACTGAAAAACAAACTTGGTATCATCCTCCACAACTTTGACCTTTGGTTCATCCAGCAACTGTGAGAGGAAAGGGCACCGGTTGTCATCCGTCATAATTATTTTTTCCGAATTTTCAGATATTACTGAGTCAGGACAGTGAGATTTATACTTTTCCCAATCGGGGAATGATTTCTTTTCAATAGTGTACTCCCTGTGATATTTGTATGATACCCCGGAGGTTACCTGCCATTTTGTATGCTTCTTGCCGGTTCCCATTACTGCCTCGGCTGTAACAAGAATTGCCTGTCTTGGGCCAAGTTTCAGAATAGGAATTTCAGTATCGGCCGGGATAAGCTCTGAATTTCCTATTGGCTGAAGGTCAATGGAATTGACCGTTCCAGAACCTATCTTGTTTATTGAGTAACTCATGGTGCATAGAGGGCATCCTGCCCCATTACAGGAGCAGCTTTCCCTAAAATTCATAGACAGATCTGATTTGAGAGGCACGAGAGATAGCCTGTGTGCGACTATCTCATCGAAAAGGGGGAGAGATGAATCATAGACATTTCCCTCTCTGTCCCTTATCTGACCATGGTGGAACACAACCTTATCAATCGCGAGTTTTGGAACGTCATCCATAAGGGTTCTTCTCAGGGCGTTAGCCATCGATGAAGTGAAACCATCAACAGTAAACCGCATAAAAGTATCCGAGAGGGAATTGATTGTTATGGTCATTGGATTATACTCTCCTTCCTCTCTTTCCACCCTTTTTCTTTGTGCCATCATGCGGTATTGGAGTTACTTCCTCGATTCTAAGTATCTTGAATCCTGCCCTTGAAAGAGCTCGAATTGCGCTCTGAGCCCCGGGCCCAGGAATCTTTGATTTGTTTCCACCTGGAGCACGAACCCGGATTATAAGGTCAGAAATCTCTTTTTCCTTTAGCTTTTCAGCTACAAGATCTGCTGCTTTCATTGCAGCATATGGACTTGACTCGTCCCTGTCATTCTTTACAACCATTCCACCAGTCGCCTT
Organism: Thermoplasmatota archaeon; assembly: GCA_023379355.1. The sequence goes on along the minus strand of JAMCUD010000033.1, from coordinate 1,310 downwards.
CGCAAGCGTCTCAGCCCCGGTCGGATCAGTTACAAGAATGATTGTATTGTTCTGAGAGGCAAAAATATGCGCTATTCCGGTTTTGTTCATCTTGTTCTTCCCCCTCTTCTCTGCCTGTCATTTCTCCTCTGGGGTCCGCGTTCTTCCTCGGGTTTCTTTTTCTCCTCCCTTTCCCCGTTTGGAAGGATATTGCTCAGTATTACCTGTCTCGTGGGATGCAGGTCGTCTTTGAATGGTGAACTCTCAACGTATTCTATGCTGTCTTCAAGATTAGCCTCAACCATTATGCTTGGAATTGTCACTCTTCTTCCATTCAGAGTGACATGACCATGTGTGATCAGCTGTCTCGCCTGCTTCAGGGTCCTGGAGAGATTTCTCCTGTAAACTATGGTCTGAAGTCTTCTTGAAAGTATTGTTTCGATATTAAGGGACAGAACGTCATCAAGAGTAGCATTGGTTCCCAATATATGGTACCTGTTGAGTTTTGCCATCAGGGCATCATACTGCCTCTGGGCAGAAGAATCATTGTTCCTGAGCTTTGCTTGAAGCTCCCTTGCTAACGATTGAAGGATGGTTTAATGGCTCCTGAAACTGTTAAGAACTGCCTGACCCTTCCACAGCTCCTTCTTGTTCTTCAGGCCATACTTCTGTACTATGAGCATCTCGGAATCTATTCTCTCCTTCTCCCAAGGATGCCTTGGGGTCGAATACGTCTTATGCGGAAATTTTGGATCTCCCATCTATCTTCACTCCTTCTTCCTCTGAACTCCTACAGTGAGTCCCTTTCTCCCATTGGATCTTGTTCTCTGTCCTCTGACTTTCTTTCCCATCTCATGTCTCATTCCACGATAGGACTTCATCTTTTTCATATAATTTATGTCATCCTGAATCATGATATCCAGGTCATTGGAAACAAGGTTGAAATCGTCCCCGCTCACTACCTCATTTCTGTGATTCATTGCCCATACCGGGACACCTTCATAAGATTTTGACTCAACATATTCCCTTATCTTTTCGGTTTCTTCCTCAGGAAGGTCTCCTATCTTTTTCTTACCGTCTATCTCGAGCCTTCTTGTTATTATCTGGGCTAGTCTCTGACCTATCCCCTTAAGATCGGCAAGGGCGAGTTCAATGGATCTTTCGCCATCAAGGTCTCTTCCAGCTATTCTCACGATGTACTGGAAGTTCTCATTCTTCTCTTCCACCTTTGTCTCCTTTGTCGCCTTTGCCTCGGATTTCTTTTGTTCCTTCTTTCCGCCCTGTTTATTTTCCTGTTTTGAAGCCATTAAACCATCCTTCAATCGTTATTT
>JAMCUD010000032.1 GCA_023379355.1 Thermoplasmatota archaeon | reverse complement strand
TGAACGTCCTTATTCTTCTGAATATTGATGTGTATGAGATTCTCGGTATTCCGAGAATCTCCTGGAATATTCTAATGTAAGATTCCAGTGATCTGAAAGAAGCATTGAATACTGATCTGATCCTTGCAAGGATCTCAATGATCTTATCAGGAAGAGTGAAAGGCCTTCCATTCTTTCCTGCATTCTGATTCATCAGATCATCCCTGTAGTTTTCAATATCCTTGAGATCAAGGATATTCTTCATGCGTCTGACCAGAGACTCATTGTAGAGGGGCCATATCCTTTTATTATGATCCTTTCCATGAGCAATTGGGTTGTTGTTCTGCACAAACAACACCCATCTTATTTTCAAGAAAAATTATTGCATGGGTTATGCAACAATCTTGATCTAAAGCAAATTCTTAAATCCCTCAAGAAGAGAAAGTATATTATCAGAATCGGTAAAGAATGGCATTTAATGGGACTTGGAATCGAATCGGTCGTTAAGATGGGACTTGTTAAGGAGGAAAATTGGTTTTTGTGAGAGGAGATAATGTGTTAACTGCTGATAAAATCCCATGTGGAGTGTGAGCAACACTGGAATGGGTTCTTTAGCCAGTGGATTTATTGGAAAACCAAGATCTGGAGCATTTCCATTTCATTTGTGAAATGGTGGGGCAAATTCGACATCAACCAATGATTTAATGAAAGCTAAGACCTCGTACCATACATGTAAAATAACTATCTATTACTCCATCAGAAACCTCCGCAGAACTGATATATAACGCCGTCAAATAGAACTATTTTAGGATTGGGGGTTAGGAAATGGTCCAGCCAAGCTGAAACTTTAGCCAACATACCAAGGAATAATTTAAGACTAAAAGAAGTTAGTATGGTTCTACCTTTTTAATGAAAGAGAAAAGAAGCGCCTTTCTGTGAATCGAAAATAAGCGATTTAATGCTGATGTAAATCTAAAGAGGTAAAATCATACCATGAGGAGTGATGGCGATCATTCTATGCATAAAAACGATGCAACGTTAATGGAATTATGCATAGTCTGTGAGAGATCAGATACTCTGAGATAGCGCACAGAATTCTGTGCAAGTATAAATTATGAATGGGAACTTCATGGAAAGTAAACTCTAATTTAGTTAGCTTTTTACTCTTTTTTCAAGGTTTTATGGGTTCATAATAAGCAACAAATAGCTCGTTTGCTTTACCACTTTCTATTCCTGTTTGCTAATCGTCCATATTGGTTGACCTTAGATCCAGATATTGCAGGGACTGTTCAATTTTACAGCAGATTTAGTCCATAATTCTTGCGGTAGCGGAAAAGTTAATAAATATATTATAACCTTACCTCATAAAGTTAAATGACAGAAAAGAGGGGTTCAATCGAGGTCGTCCCTGGTGCACGCAGACTTGTAACTTCACTTAGAGATGAGGGATATGATTTCGTGACTGCCGCAGCTGACATCATTGATAATTCAATACAAGCGGGTGCTTCAGAGATTAATATAACAATGAAATTTGATGGGAATTCGTCATGGTTTTTAGTATCTGATAATGGAAGAGGAATGGACTCAGAAACACTGACTGAAGCTATGAGATTTGGAACAAATAGAACATATGAACCGGGAGAACTTGGAAAATTTGGATTAGGTCTTAAAACCGCATCCATATCACAGTGCCGAAAACTGACAGTAGCCAGTAAAACAGACGAATCCGATTCAGAAATTGAGATAAGACAGCTCAATCTGGATCATATCCGGGAGACCGATCGCTGGGAAATACAGACAATACCAAAATCTGAATATTCACCTGTAGTATCTGATCCAATTTCTCATCACTCTGGAACGGTCGTTCTCTGGGAAAACCTTGATAGAATGATGGCTTATGACCCACCTGATGGTATGCGAGCCCAAAAAGGCTTCATGAAAATGGCGCGTGACTTGGAAAGACATTTGAGTATGGTGTTTCACAGATTTCTTTCTGGAGAGTTGGGTCCTGATAAGAAAGTTGTTATAAAAATGGGAGATGAACCACTTTCACCGTGGGACCCGTTTGCGAGAACTGAGAAAAGTACGCTTAAGTTGGACGAAAAGACAATTGCTGTACCTGGTTCTGACAGGGCATTCTATGTTCATTACACTGCTTATCTTTTACCCACCAAAGCTCAGTTCTCTACTCTTGAAGCATGGAAGAATGCTTCTGGGCCAAATGACTGGAATGCACAGCAGGGGTTCTACATCTATAGGGAAGACAGGTTGATACAGAGCGGAGGTTGGAACAGGATGAGAGCCCCAGACGAGCACACAAAGTATGCCAGAATTGCTTTAGATCTGCACGCTGATGCGGACTTCACGCTGGGACTTAATATAATGAAAAGCAGTGTTGTTTTTCCGTCTGTAATGAAAGATGGCCTTAGAGATACTGTTGAAAAACTCTGTTCCCTCGCTAGAAGTAAATACACACCAGATAAAACGAATAAAGATAATCCGACCCTTCATGTAATGAATAATACCAGAGCCTCGGTAAGTGCTTCAGATAATTCACAGACTAATCATCCCGGAGGCCAGAATCAGCAAGTTGGTGTACCATCCTCACGTATATTGGTAGATAATGTGACCCGGAGTTCAGCCACATTCAATTTGAACGGTAATCAAACCTCGGTGAAGCATTACACTACTAATCAGTCTAGTGATTTCAATTCCAGAGAAAGAAATACCCTTGGAAGGTCGTTGGAATTGGCTGCAGAGAAGATTGGAGAAAGCAGGGCACTGCAAAGGATCAGAAGTTCCCTCAAGCAGGATGATCCTGAAGCCGCAAATTCCCTTGGATGGTAGATGTTGAAAATTAAGGATTGCACGCAAATCGTTGTAAAGCCTCAAAAAGGTTGGGAGGAGAGGTTGTTATGCTTACCAGAGACAGAGGACTTGCGCTGGTCAGATTTCTTTTAGATTCCGGGACAAAGTTAGTGGATGCTGTAAATAATCCAGAGATTCAAGCGGAAGATAGAGAATGGATACGTTCTAAAATCGAGTTGGAACAAAATATAACACTTGAACCTGCTCATTTTGTAACTGCAGGGGCTAGTTCGGACTGGTTACAGAATATTGACAGGGCTGGATGGTATTACTGGCCCAGACTCAGAGAACTCTTCTCCCTCAAAGGCCGCTCAATTCCATCTATCCGATCGGTTGATGACGTCACTGATAAAATTCTAAGACAGTTGGGGCAGCCGAATTCGGGTGAGTTTGATGTCAGAGGACTTGTTCTAGGATTCATTCAGAGTGGAAAGACGACTAATTTCACCGCCTTGATTGCCAAAGCTGCGGATGCTGGCTATAGGTTGTTCATTGTTCTATCTGGCATAGATAAAGGTCTCCGGCGGCAGACACAAATGCGAATAGACAGGGAACTGGTTGGATTGGGAGATGAACGAGGGAATACTCCTAGAGTTCCATTTCCTCCTCAGGGAAAACAGTGGCACAGATTGACCTCAGATGAGGTAGATGGGGATTTTCAGTCAGGCACTTTCAATCAGGCTGTACTGCAAGGGCCCGAACCAGTCATCATGGTTGTCAAGAAAAATGGCCCAGTTCTGAGAAGGTTGTTTAATTGGTTAGATTCCGCCCCTCCTGATATAATGCGAGAAATTCCCACACTGGTAATCGACGACGAAGCTGATCTTGCTTCCATAGACACCAGAGGTTCATATCAGACACCTGATGAAGAATTACCGCCAGACTATACTGAACCGTCAGTGATGAACAAATTAGTTAGAGAACTCCTGAACCGTTTCAGGAAAAAAGCTTACGTTGCATACACTGCTACGCCTTTTGCGAACATTCTGATACCTCATGATACCTTTGATCCAAAGGTTCATAATGATCTGTATCCAAAAGATTTCATTGTCGATTTACCCAAGCCTGATGGATACATTGGAGCTGAAGATTTATTTGGAAGGAACAATTCTTCAACAGGTGAATATGATCCTGGGCTTGATGTAATTAGAACGGTCCCTGATGAAGATTCAACCTTGCTCGAAAATGGCACAATTCCAAATTCTTTAGACCAGGCATTGTTAAATTTTGTTCTCACAGGAGCTGCCAGAGCACAGAGAGGCGATGCTTTGAAACCCTGTACGATGTTAATTCATACAAGTCGTCTGACAGCATCGCACGATACTGTTACCCAAATTGTCAGAGACAGATTCAATGAGTTCAGAAATCAGTGGAGATATGATAGAGGAAGTGGTATAAGAAAAACTCTTAACGACATGTGGGAAACTGATTTCAAAAACACAGTGAGTGCAATTTACCCACTTAAGGTTGTTGACTTTTCTCAGATAGAAAAATTCATTACGCCCTTTTTTGAGTCTGTACAGATAAGAACTGTGAACAGCTGGACTGGAGAAATCATCGATTATGAGAGAGAGCCAGAACTGAAAGCTATAATAATAGGGGGAAACAGACTCTCAAGGGGGCTTACTCTTGAAGGTCTCACTGTCAGTTATTTCGTCAGAGAGACCAATATGTATGATACCCTGATGCAGATGGGAAGGTGGTTTGGGTTTAGAAGTGATTATCTGGATCTGACGAGAATCTGGACAACTAAAGTGCTCTCAGCATGGTTTGCGGATCTGGCATATGTTGAAAATAGACTTCGTGAAGATATCAGAGTGTACGAAGACCTTCAGGCAACCCCGTATGAGCTGGGCATGAGAATCTGGCAGCATCCTTCAATGCAGGTAACCAGTCCGCTTAAACGCCGTCATGCTAGGGATATAATCCTTCAACAGAGCTACAGTGGACAGATAGAACAGACATTCAAGTATCCATTTGATCAACCAGATGAACTTGCGAATATGGTGGACGAGAACGAAAGGCATCTATTGAGTTTTCTGTCCACTTTGGGCAACCCTGAATGGATAGATAATAACCCGGTGTGGTACAATGTAAAAGGTGAAAGCATTGCTAACTTTCTCCGCAGTTTTCATCAGAGTGAATTTCCAGAGAAGACTGGCTGCTCACTCTCTCTCATAAGCGCTTATATCACTGGAAGAATAAACAGTGACGAACTGGTAGAATGGACTGTTGGATTTATGGGACTTGCCCAGAAAGATCCCGATCTTGGAGATACCGCTTGGAGCGTTGGTGGAAATAAAATTCATCAGATTTCACGTACAAGATTGAGGGATACAAATTCTCTCGGAGTCATTACCTCACCGGGAGATGAAAAACTGGGCCTTACAGCCGAGGAAATGGAAAAATTCGAAGAACTGCGACAGACAGACCCAGATCTGGCAGAAAATGTTGCGGCCAGAATATCACGTTCCCCCCAAAGAGGTCTGATGCTGATTTATCCCATCAGCAGAAACTCTTCACCAAAAACAAAAACAGCTAAGAGAAGGGTACCACTTTACGACGGTATCGAAGAACAATTCAAGCGTGACTTGGTGGCTCTAGCAATATCTTTCCCCCGCTCAAATTTCGAACTTGGTGTTCAGGCATACAAGACCGGTACAGCTGGATGGAGACCATATTATGACGATACCTGAGGAAGAAGTCTGGTTGAAACTTTCAAGAGATACTCCCTCAGGCTCTGAGATCACAGCCAGACCTGCATTCCCAAATATTTCTGAAGTTGTATTGGCCGCAATAGACTCTTCTGGACACAGACACTTTCTTATACCTATTCTTGCCTCAGAAGATGAGATAAGCGATAATGAGAGCCGAGGTATTAATGTAAACACCAATTATATGAGGACAAAAGGCACAAGCCAAAACGGAATAATTTCAAGGTATATTGATATAATGTGTGTTGATAGAACTGGGTTTGACCAATTTAACCTGATAGGTCGACAGATTACTGAGGCTGTATCGGCTGATGTTTCGACCAAGGCTGAGGCTGTCAGAAATGTCCTGACCAGATGGAGATATTTCTGGGGTAAAATCCCTAAGAATATACTGTCTAAAGAACAGACAATAGGACTTTTTTCAGAGTTATGGTTTATGAAATACTGGCTTTTCCCGCGTCTTGATAAACGGAAGGTGATTGAAAGCTGGAGTGGCCCACGAGGTGGAAGACATGATTTCGAATTTCCCAATATCTCATTTGAAGTCAAGGGAACCACCATCGTTGAAGGAAGGATACACTGGATTCACGGTCTTGATCAGCTTCTTCCTCCAGAAGATGGGGAACTTTTATTTTTTAGTCTAAAGTTGCGAGAAGAGAATGGAGGAGTGAGAGATCTCCCAGAGATGGTGAGATCGTTTGGTGAGCTTCTGAATGAGGATTTAGAGGTTCTTGACCAGTTTGAAAGTGCACTGTCTTCAGTAGGATACTCACCAGCACACGATTCAGAATATGAGAAGTTAAAGTTTAGAGTCGTAGACGAGATGCTTTACAACGTCGATGCGAATTTTCCCAAAATCACAAATAAGACTCTGTTAAATGGACATCCTACTGGAGTCGAGCGAGTGAAGTATCAGATAAATCTAGATGGATTCGAGAGTTGCATTGTCGCAAGGAGACCAGAAAACTTCGACCTGAAGATATAGATCACTTTCTAAAGGATTCAGCTTCGAACATTAAACAATTTATACAGATAGGATTTTACTGCGTTCGCGTAGAAATTTCTGATATTTCATGCTTATTGATGAGGAGTAAAGTTCAAACTGGTACGTCCTGTCGAGCAGAAATTTAATACCGGGCAGTGTCTGCAATCCGGTACATGACTCTTGCATATTAATGATGCGAGATCTATCATAGAGAAACCGAAAGCTCTTGGGTCTGAGTTATTACGTAGGGTCGAATATTTGTATCTTATTGCCTTTTTTCTTCTAGTGGAATCTGTAACTTTCAACCCATAGACTCTGGATATGACTCTCACAGTATTGGTATCTATAAGGGGATCATCTGAATTTAACGTGAAGACCCTTGTAGCTGATGCGATATAGTCACCGATTCCTGGAAGGGACATTAGCTGATCCCTGCTCATCGGAATTCTCCCATCAAAATTGCTGACTATCTCTCTTAGCGAAACAAGCAGCGTATCAATCCTCCATTTGAGTCCCAATGGTGAAAGAATGCTCCTTAGCTTCTTCTCCTCAATTCCTGCGATACTGTCAAGAGATGGGAAGTTTTCTATAAGGTTCTGATATACTGGAACCACATTATCAGCTCTTGTCCGATGCAGCAGAACTTCCGCCAAAAAAATTCGAAATGGATCATTTGTGTTCCTCCAAGGGAATCTACGTCCTTCTCTTTTCCACCACTCGATCAGTTGATTCCCAAAATCAGAAATGTAACTCACCTCAATTTCAGAGCCGGTATTGTTTCAGGTAAGAGAGAGTCTGTTTAGCAAGTATGTCTGAAAATACCGGGCTTACAGAGTCAACCAGCATCTGATAGCGTTCACCTATATGCATACCTTCTGGGAAGCTGAATCCATGATTAAATCCCATTATTCTGGATACTTCGAGAACCGAAACGACACGGGTTTCAGGACTGAGCGGGTCAGAGTCTGGTGGTAGGATATAAGTTTTCATAACGTTCCCAAATGAGGGGGCTGGAGAATCCCATTCAAGTATCTTCCAACCATATTTACCTGTAGCATACTTTTCCGCGTACTTACTGATTGTCCTGAGATTTGGCCAGACATGATCTTGTGGGATACCACGATCGTTATATCTGAATTCTCTGATTGTATCCTTCAGGAGTTTTGGTGGCTTTGAGAATTTCTTCAAGTCCTGAATAAATGCATCTGCAGTTCCGTCCAGAAGACCAACAGCTATCAGTCTTTTCCTCGATGTCGATGCGCCATAATCAGAATATTTGACGTATGCAGAAGTGACCGAATAGCCCAGTTTAGCAATTCTTGCCATTTGGATTCCAAATCCTTTATCGCTTTTGAGAGAGGGGACATTCTCCATGATGAATATTCTGGGTCTGTTTGTTGCTACATGTTCCATGAATCGTTCAACCAGATGGTAGTCCCTGTGAATCTCAGATCTCTTCGAGAGATTTACAGAAGACCATGGGCGACATGGTGGTCCGCCAACAATAACATCAAACGATCCTTTGATCAGATCAATACCAAGATCGGCATGAATAAAATTGGGTGATGCAAAAATCTGGTAAACCATACCTGCCCGTTCTGACTTATCTACCCCTGTTACGTTGAATCCATTTTTCGAGAAACCATAGGAGAGGCCGCCGATACCGCTAAAGAGGTCGAGTACCTTAAATTTTCTGTTACTCAAGTCAAGATCACCGCTCATGGGAATATCTGTCATGGTAATTCATTCTTTCAACTGTATTACAATCTGTACTATTTTTCAAGAGCTCTTGTATTATTAAATTTTCTATGAATTCCTTAATTGTTAAATCGTGTTCAACAGCATAAATCCTAACCTTCTTCCACAGCTCAGAGTCAACCCTGAAACTGGTAACTATATCAGTAGCCATCAAAAGTAAATGTTATTAACAATATTAATACATGTCGTATTGTAGTTTTAAAGTTGATTCATTTTTTTAGAAACTAGAATAAAAAGACACACGATGTAGATAATGTGCCTTTTGTTGATTTTTTGCACGCATCATGAAGGATAACCGGATACAAAAACAAAGGTGTATCCTACTTTGCCAATATGGAGACTATATTGCAGTGAAACTGATCATGCCTCCATTAATATTCAGCTATTTTATATCTCAGAATTTGGCCCATGCGTATATAAACAGAAATCAAAAATCCTTCAGATACATATACCAATTAATTGATTGTAGACATAGTATTATACGGTTTTTCATAAAAAACTAAACCGTATATAGAGCGGGTCCGAGGGGGTTCGAACCCCCGACCTATGGATTAAGAGTCCATCGCTCTACCTGACTAAGCTACGGACCCGGGATGTAGGAATACCCAATC
>JAMCUD010000031.1 GCA_023379355.1 Thermoplasmatota archaeon | reverse complement strand
CACGGAGTTGGAAAGAATATTTAACATCTTCTACAGATGGCACTGACATTAGGCTTTAATTTTTTGACCCAATCTAATGGATTTAACCTCTCCCGGATCAATACGCTCAAATGCCCGTCCTTTCCCTGGCTTCTGCTGACATCTTCCTTGACAGGTTTTCAAGCGTTGAATCATGTAAAGTCGTGCCACGAAGGAGTTCCGAAAAGTATTCTATGGCGCGATCATAATCTGCAACGTTTACCGGTTTTGGAACTCCGTCCTTTCCCCCAAGGGCAAAGGAAAACTTCACAGGATCAGTGAATGACGGCGGATCTCCGTAGACTATTTCTGAAAGATATGAAAGAGCCCTGATTGTGGATTTCCCCACTCCCTGCATAAAAGCCAGCTCCTGGAAATCAGTGGGCTGGTACTCATATATCTGCCTCAACCTTTCCCAGTTAATTCTATAATCCATCCTCAGAACGGGCTCATTTAGGTTGAAACTATCCAGCGTCCTCTGTGAACCGCTCTGCAGAATGTGCCTGTATCTTAGTGGGTTGTCCCTAGCCATCTCCAGCATTCCATCACGGTTCCGGGAGCTTCTGGAAGTAGAAAGATTCAGAGGCCTATGGGCCACAAAAGTTGATGAAATTCCGTTTCTGCCGTCATTGAGGAAATCAAGCGATGACCTGTGAAGCCAGTGGTACCTTCTGGCCATTCTCTGTTCGGCATTCATTCCCTGCTGAACAATCGCCCACTTTCCCGAATGATCCAGGATCAAGAACTGCATGTACAGATCAAATCCATCCTGCAGGAGGTTCTGATCAACCTTTGCTATTCTTCTGGCATCCTCTTTTATCTTGTGTGCCTTGGATTCAGAGATTATTCCTCGTGATACAAGAAGCTCAAATTCACCTGATATTTCTGAAATATGTGCACCTTTTCCTCCCAGTATGAAGACACCTGGATCAGCACGTTTCCAGAAGTATTCTTTGAGAGCTCCCAGAGTGGCTGTTGTTGTACCACTTGAATTCCAGTCAAAACCTATGGCAAGTGAGAGTGAATGGAACCAGAATGGATCTGAAAGTTTCTCAAGGTAATCACTGACGCCGAATCTTTCAATGATAAGATCGGACATTATTCCGCCAAGTTTTACCATCCTTCTGTAGAGGTACTCTGGAGGGTGGCCGTAGTGGAGAGGGAGTACAGCCGATCCTTTCTTTTCCAATACTGATGAAGGGCAATCTGAAATTTAAGACTTGCCCAGATCGTCAATGTTCTGAAAGGCTTAATTCCTTTCCGGCTAGAAACACGCGCTTTTTGTTCCTTATTTCCCTGATATCATTGGCTGGATTCCCCTCGACCAATACAATATCTGCCTGTTTGCCTTCTTCTATCGTACCTGCCTGGATTCCTATTTTCCTTGCATTTCCTGTTGAGCTCATCAGTGCCTGTAACGCCGTAAGTCCGCCAATTTCAGCAAGAAGTATGAGCTCATTCCAGTTTGTGCCTATGTCAATGTCTGTTCCCGTCTCAAACCCAAGGTCAGTGCCAGCCAGAATGTTTATTCCATACTCTGCCGCCTTTGGCAGTATCTTTCCAATACCATCCCTTACTGCCTTTATCTTTTCCAGTCCCCAGCTGCTAACGCCAAGTTTTTGCCCATGTTTCACAAGAAGCTCCTGTATTGATAGGGTTGGCGTTAGGGACACGCCTCTCTCTGCCATTTCCCTCAATGTCCCATCCTGAGCGAGCGTACCGTGTTCAATTGACTTTACTCCAGCCTGTACTGCATTCCTGATTCCCTGATCTCCATGAGCGTGAGCAGCAACATACGTACCGGCCTTCCTAGCCTCGTTAACAATAGCTGCCAGTTCCTCCGGCGTGAACTGTTCCTGGTCAGGCCTGTCCCTCTCAGAGAGAACACCGCCAGTGGAAAAGACCTTTATGAAGTCAGCTCCAGTTCTAAGTACTCGGCGTGCAGCGGATATGCATTGATCCTTTCCGTCACATATCTCCGACATACCTCGATCTTGGTTCCAGTGAAAAGGTATTGAATGGGCCACTTCACCATGTCCAAAAGACTGGCTGAGAGGTTTTCCAGCTGCCAAGATGTTTGGACCGACAATGGTACCTGACTTTATGGCTTCTCTGAGGTAAATTGAATTCTCCTCACCACAATCGCGGACAGTGGTAAAACCGGCCTTTAGCAACTTTATCATCCAGGTGGATGCTCTTAAGAGTCTTGTCCTGGCATCCTTTGTCAGGTATTCTGCGACAAGATTCCCGGTTGTACTGCCACTGAGATGAATATGAGAATCAACCATTCCGGGCATTACAAAATAATCTCTTGCATCCAGTCTGTCAGATCCGGCAATATTTCTTTCCAATTTAGCTACCCTGCCATTCCTTATTTCTAGATCGACATTCTCCAGTATTTTGGTACCGTCGAAAAACATACCGCAGTGAATAATTGACACAAATGTTTAACCAATCTGTACATTATAAAGATTTACATTTATAATTATTAAAATATGTTGGCAAACTGTAGCTTTTTGTAAATTTTATGCATTAAGCCACTAAATTTTGCAAATTTGGCGAAATGTTGTTTTAATATGCTAAAAGGAGTGAAATTTTCTCCAAATTATTCAAGATGACAACGTAATTTGAGAGGCCTTCCTAGAAAGATTTATTTAGTATGGTAGTGTATGAGACTTGTGGACAAGGAACAGACTGTAATAAAGGAAGCAAATACCATTGGCGGTTTGCTTAAGGTTGTTATTCCCATAGCCCTAGGAATGTTTCTGGTTGGTTTTGATGCCAATCTGTTTTTCTTTGGTGGCACTTTTATCCTAGAGACCATCAAGGTGAATCAGATACTGCTCGGTATCGCAGGGTCTGGGTTTGCTGCCGGAATAGCAATATTCAGCGTTATAGGTGGTTACATATTTGACAAGATCACAACCAGGAATGGCATCATAATATCTCTGGCCATCATATCTATATTCTCGGCTCTTACTGGGTTCGTCACAAACCAGTATGAACTCGTAATATACAGATTCCTTGTAGGATTCGGCACGGGAATGATACAGCCTGAGATCATAGCATTCCTTGGTGACATAAGGCCGGAGAGGAGGCAGACCATAATCGCCTCTGAGGGGATAGCGTTCGGACTTGGGCTTTTTGTTGCGCCTTACATCTATGCAGCATACTCTACGCCAAGCACCTTTGACATCCCATTCATAATAGCTGGGATTAGCGGTGCGGCCCTCATAGGTGCTGTAGTTGCCCTGGTTCCTTCGAAATACAAGCTGTATCAGAGACCGCAGAAAGGTATGCTTGAGGTGCTGAACCCTTCCTTAATATTGATATCGCTGTCATTTTTCGTTTTTGGAATAGCGTTCTTTGCCTTTGAAAGCTACTATATAAACTATCTCACATTTTACGGTTTTTCTGAATCAAGCGCATCTCTGGTCTTTTCTTTCTTTGGCCTAGCTCTTCTGGTTGCAACACTTCCGGCTGGCATAATGGGTGATATGTTCAACAGGAAACTAGTGATTCTGTCAGCAAGCGCAGTAATGATGGTGGCGTCGGTTGTGCTTTTTATCCTGTCTCCCGTGTTTGGCATAGCTGCACTTGGCACAGTACTATTCGGCGCAGGATATGGGATGTATGGCAACGTAAACGCATTTGCACAAGATTCTGTTGAGGATGCTTGGAGAGGATCTGCGGTTGGCTTTATGTTCCTAATATTCAACATCGGCACAATAATAGGTTCCCCACTAATGGGAGTCGCAATTGCCAAGTTCGGCTACCATCTGGCCGGCATTTACGTCATCTTCATTCCGCTGATAGTCAGCCTCGCTCTTGTCGCTGCCACTCCTAATGTAAGAAGGGCCTTGTTGCAGGAAGATATGAAAGAGAAGCTGGTACCGGGTGAAAGCAACGAGTAAGGATGATGGGGGAGGTAACCTTTCAGAATATGTTGTCGCATTGAGAAGGGAGTTCCACAGGAACGCGGAGTTGAGTTTCAAAGAATTCAACACTTCCAAAATTATTTTTGATGAACTAAGAAAACTTGGTCTCAAGCCAGTTCAAATTGCAGGGACTGGGGTTTACGCCGATATAAATGGCAGATTGCCCGGAAAAACCGTTGCATTAAGAGCTGATATAGACGCCCTGCCGCTGAATGAAAATTCAGGTGATGAATTTGCATCCAGGAATCCAGGTGCCATGCATGCCTGCGGCCACGACGGGCACATTGCCATGCTGCTCGGTGTAGCCAGGAAATTCATGTCTGATCCATCTTTCCCCGGGAGGATTAGACTGCTGTTTCAGCCTGCAGAGGAGGCTCCTCCTGGAGGCGCCATAAAGATGATTGAGGAGGGGGCCCTGAAGGACGTCGATTATATTCTTGGGCAGCATGTTATTTCCACCCTGCCCTCAGGAACCATAGGTATCAACTATGATTACGGAGCGGCCATATCAGACGAGTTCTTCATAAAGATATCAGGTCCGGGAGGCCATGGTTCAAGACCGCATGAGACTTCAGATGTTGTATACGTCACTTCATTATTCATAGTTTCATCACAAGCACTAATTTCCAGGATGACCGATCAGACGCAGCCGTCGGTTCTGACTTTTGGAACCATAAAAGCCGGCGACAGATTCAACATAATAGCTTCCAACGCGGAGATAAGCGGAACTGTTAGAACATACAGCAAAGAGGTTAGAGACAGAATACGTGATGGCATGAAGAATTTACTGGAAAGTATCTGCAGGGTACACGGTTCGGAGTTCAGTTTTCATTATGAAGAAGGTTACCCGGCTCTGCTTAACGATCAAAAGGTCGCCTCAGTTGTTGACAGGGTTGCCAAGTCAGTTGTTGGAAAGGAGAATGTGGTCTATCCATCGCCCACTATGGGTGGGGAGGACTTTTCCAGATTTCTCGAAGTTGTTCCCGGGGCATTTTTCAGGTTGGGTGTAGGGAATGCACAGATGGGCATCAATGCACCTCAGCACAGTCCAAGGTATAGGATGGATGAAAGCGCCTTAGTACTTGGAGTCAACGTCATGTATGGGGCAGCGCTGGAGCTTTTATTGCACGGAACAGATTAATGCCATCATATGTCTTTGAGCCCTAACTGTTGGTTGAATATTTCTGCAAAAACATTAATTGCCAAAACAGGACGACAGGAGGGTAGATGCCAGCCAGTGAAAACCGGAATGATGTAAGAATTCAATAGCATCTGTTATATCAACATAATATGTCGATTGATGTTGCAGTTATTCCGGGAGATGGAATAGGAAAAGAAGTAATGGAACAGGGGTTGAAAGTGCTGGAAGCCGTGGAGGAAATGGAGAACGTGAAATTCAAATTCTCTGAGTTTCCTTGGGGTTGTGAATATTACCTCAAAAACAATGAGATGATGCCACATGATGGCCTCAAGCAGCTTTCCGCCTTTGATTCGATTCTTATGGGTGCAGTAGGATATCCGGGTGTGCCTGACCATGTATCACTGTGGGGGCTCCTTTTGCCAATAAGAAGGGGTTTTGACCAGTACATAAACTTGCGGCCATCAAGACTGCTGCGTGGCTTCATATCTCCTCTTGCTGATAAGAAACCTGGAAGCTTCAATTTTGACATAGTGAGGGAGAACACTGAGGGGGAATACTCCAATATGGGGGGCATACTCAGGGAAGGTACCAATGAAGAGATAGCAGTACAGAATTCCATCTTTACACACAAGGGTACAGAGAGAGTCATAAGATATGCATTTAAGCTTGCCATTGAACGATCCAGAATATCCGGTAAAACACCATATGTAGCCGGAGCAACAAAATCAAACGGAATAAACTACACCATGCCTTTCTGGGACAGAATTTTCAGAGGCGTTGCATCCGAGTTTCCTGAAGTCAGGACGAACCTCTTCCACATTGATGCCCTTGCAGCATATCTAGTAACAAAGCCTGAGACCTTTGACGTTATAGTGGGTTCTAATCTCTTCGGTGACATTCTATCAGATATTGGGGGCGCCATTTCTGGAGGAATCGGTGTGAGCCCTTCTGCGAACTTGAATCCGGAAGGGAAGTATCCATCCCTATTTGAGCCAGTCCACGGATCAGCACCGGATATTGCAGGAAAAGGGATCGCGAATCCTGTTGGAATGATCTGGACTGTTGCAATGTTCCTTGAGCATCATAACATGGGTGAGTTGTCCAAGGCACTGTTGGAGGCAATCCAGAGAGCCTCGGAAACTGGCTTCAGGACGCCTGACCTAAAAGGTAAATATACTACTGCTGAAGTAAGCTCGAAGATAATAGAAATATTCAGGGAGATAAGAAGCTGAATATTGAGATGAACAGTTTCAGGGCGGCAACAACTAACAATTGAAAAACAGATGATCAGCGACAAATATATGGTCACTTATAAATATATGGATCTATACTTATTTTATAATTCCGATTAGAAAAATCAGGAAGAAGCTGCCGATTCTTCCTTCTTAGGTTGTGATTTTTTTGCCCTTGGCTTCTGCTCCTTAGGCTTCTGCTCGTGAGCCTTGGGCTCTTTCTTGAATTCAGTATAACCGCAACGCCCACAGGAAAATCTGTCCGAATGTTCGGCAAGAAAAACGCCCGGGCCGCATCTTGGGCAGAACCGGTGTTTCCGAACCAGCTTGCCAGATTCCACTGAATACAGTTCCCTTTTAATCACTTGGCATCCCCTTCCTTCCTCTTGAGGCCGTTCCTTATGAGTTCGTAGTCTGGTTCATAAAGCATTGCACTTTCTTTGTCCTTGTATACTTTTGAATACCCCTTGACCTCGTTCATCCCTGTTTCCTGGATATTCCTTTCTACAATGACTAGGTCTTTTGGCGCACCCATGTTCTTGGCTATTATCTCCCTTATCTTCTCTCTGCTGGGCGTTGGCTCGTTTTTGAAAACAAGCCTGTAATGGATTTCCTTTCTGTGAAGGAGAATGTTGTCATTCACGTTCTCAACTTTCAATTCCGGCATCTGTCTTCCATCCTTTCAATTATTGACTTTACGCTATCCTTTATGGATTTGTCAACCTGTATGCAGGCCATCCCCACATCGGGAATGCCGTACGCTACCACTGTATTTATGTCCGAATAAAAAATTATTGGTATAACGGCAAGATCTTCCTCCCCATCAACCTCAATTCTTCCGCCGTTCCCCTTGATCAACCTTTCAATGGCCAGGAAAAGGTCATGGCTCAGTGTTCCAGGGTCGTTTTTCACTCTGACTGAACCGGGAACGCTCTTGAAACTTCCTTCCGATCCACGTTTTGTCTTTAGATCCACAACCTCCAAGAAAGGTGATATCCCTATCCCATGAAGAACTTCCGTTGTCACATCCCCAACGGAAACTATCCTGCCTTTCTGGTAGGCGAGAAGTTCAGCTGGGTTGCACAGCCTGCTTTTATATGAGGAAATCTCATCCCTCAGTTCCGGGCTCACAATAAAATCATGACCTGACTTTAATTGCGTAGGCACCAGTATCCGTTATTCCAGCTCTATTTGCAATGACGGAAAGCTTGGGTTCTGATACTATGACAAACCCAAACCATTCTGTGGTAGTTTTTTCCTCGCCGTGGATGGGGCAATTTTTCTCTGTGGTTATGAGATGGCATTTTTTGCAAGCTCTGTATATTTGCTTCATAGAACAACCTCAGTTTGGCACTTTTCTTACAAGCCATTCAAGCTTGCCAAGTCCGGTCTGCTTCATGGTGAAACCAA
>JAMCUD010000030.1:5188-13928 GCA_023379355.1 Thermoplasmatota archaeon | reverse complement strand
GATACGACAACATCAGGCCTGATGGATAACACCCCCAATGCTCTGATAATCCTCAATAAAAGTGGGGTAACTTTTAGCCCCATTGTTTATTACGGATGATATTTACGTAAAATCCATTCATCAAAATCTCTGATCCAGTCTGTGTCTTTGTAAAATTATTATGGTCAAAAAGTCACAATGAAGGCAGATAAAACAGGAAAGTTTTCACTCGATGAATTACTTAAGAATCAAAATTTGCCGTATATTGCATTAAGGGCCTTCTGTGCCTGTAGGAGAGTAGGTTGATTGGGTGCAATGGGTTCATTATATGCGGCATAAAGAAAAGTTCCACTTAAAACTGAAAATAAAATTCTGTTGAGAGTGGAATTAAAGTCGATGAGGAGCAGAGCCTCCCTGTTATTCATTGCTAAATCCAGAAAATCCTCTGGATTCCCAATCTTCATAGCAACCTTTAGAATGGCATTTTTGATTGTAATGGATGAGATCATTTCTTCAATTTCCTCCGGAGATATCTCTCCGGAAAAATCATGAACGGAAAATATCACTCGCCTTCCAGAGACTGGGTTTTCAAGGTAACTGTCCAGGTGACTGAACTCAACATCTATCCATCCGCATTTCAGCCTGCGATAAACGGATATCTTTTTCTCAAGAGTACCATCATAATTTCCGCCTTCCGCACTGTCTCTTATTGTTAGAATTGTTTTTTCAGATTTGCCCCTGCATCTGAACAGGTTAAGATCCTGATCACTCAGGTAATCAAGTCTGTATTCCACCCAGGAATCTCCGGGATCAAGGGTGGAATGAAGATTGCGGACAGGAAAAGATACGACAACATCAGGCCTGATGGATAACACCCCCAATGCTCTGATAATCCTCAATAAAAGTGGGGTAACTTTTAGCTATGCATTCCTCACCGTAAACAGTTCCTCCAGTATTGGATGCTAAAGTAAGGCCGGCCATTGCCATCCTGTGATCATCGGGGGATTTATATGTGAACTTTTTTCCTTCCGATCCACGTATCTTTAGAACTCCATCAATGAATTCAGCCTCCACTCCGAGCAGCTTGATAGTTTCAGATATTCTGTTGCTTTCCTTATACTTGAGGTGATCTATGCCAGTGATTCTGCTTATCCCTCTGGCTTTGCACAAAAGAACCGCAACAGGTGGAAGGAGATCAGGCGATTCTGAAATGTTAAGGTCAATAGAATTAATATTGGACGGCCCTGAAATCTCCCATGAACCATTTCTCCTCTGGCTCTCCACTCCTGCCATTTTCAGTAATTCCGGAACTCTGGCATCCCCGTGTTCCTGGTCTCGAAGATTGCTGATCGTAACAGCGCTTCCATTTATGGCGACAGCAGTGGCAAAAAATGATGACAATGCAAAATCACCAGGAACAGTGGTGTCAAATGGTTTTATCGTTCCAGGGGAGGCGGTTATGAGATCGTCTTCCAGAACAACGTTCACGCCTGCTTCCCTCAGGACATCTGCAGTAATACGGATGTATGTCTGAGAAACTGCTTTTTTGGTCAGTCTGACTTGTACTTCCCTTTGCATAGCAAGGGAAAGAAAGAGAAGCCCTGATATAAACTGGCTCGATACAGTTGGATCGATCTCAAAATCAGTGTCCTTCACCTTTCCTTCAACTGTCAGGAAACTTCCATTTTTAATGACTTTAACTCCTTTTCTCCAAAGTGCCTGCATAAGATGATCAATAGGCCTTTTCGCCAGTGTTTCACCCATGGTGATCTTCTTCACCCCTGGGAATGATGCTGCTAGTGAAACTGCAATCCGAAGAACAGTTGCAGATCCTTTAATATGGATCTGTCTGAAGGAAAATTGTTCATCAGTCAATATAGATATACTATTGTTGTTCCTGTTCATATCTGGTTCTTTCCTGAGACCACATTTGACCAGGGAAATAGCATCCTTTACATCTTCGGATTGTCCAATTCCATTTATGGTGCTTCTCCCTTGGATTAATGCAGAACCCACAATGTAGCGGATAGCATAACTCTTGAAAGGTGGAGCATGCAATTCTCCACTGAATGTGCTCTTATTCAACTCTATCATATTTCCCCTCTCAATCTTGTCTCATATACCGTTCCAATAGTTTGCATGTACGATTTGACCCTGTCATATGATCCATTGCCAACGGCAGCAAAAAGTGCAGGCCCATTTCCTGAATAACCGTACATGGTGGATCCAAGGCGTTTAAGTAAATCAAGGGGAGCCCGATTGTATCCTAATGATGATGCAACAAGCCGGCCATTGAGTACGGCACACTCCCGGATGTTGCCATCTAGCAGCAGATCCAATGCCCTGGAGAAATCTGCAACTGCTAACCTTGAATGAATACCAGCCGGTCTCATAAGATTTGGAATAGAAATCAACACTCTGGTGTTTTGAAATGATATTCGTTTCAACAGGGTGTTATTTGTGTTGTCTGTTATTGCAATCCCGTTGAATACAGCCGCCATGGCATCATCAAATCCCCCAGTTATTGACAGGCCCAGTTCCCTTGAGCTCTCAGCTGTTCTTCTGCATATCTCCTCTTCACTTAGATGTCTTCCTGTCACTCTTGCAAACTCCCCTATAAGGGCCGCAGCGTATGCACTGCTGCTCTTCAGGCCGACGCCTTGGGGAATTGATGATTCTATATGGAGGCAATATGAGTCCGTGGATTCGCCAAAAACATGGTTGATGATTTGGCTGGACAGGGAATCGAATAATTTAGTGCAGTGTCCCCGGTTAATATCGACGGAAAATGGGAGCTCAACGCCTACCCCTGCCCCTATTCCGGTTGGGATTGCGTTCAAAACTGATATAGCGCCATTAGTTATCATTCTCTAATCCGCACCTCCAATTGAATAACGAGACCAGTTGTTCCTGATTATCCCCATATCTTCCCTGCTGATTACTGCCGGCAGTTCATGTGTTCTCACAAGGTGATCAGCAAAAACAAGCGATGTCAAACCCTCCAGCACAGAAACTCCCCTGATTGCTATTGCAGGATCATGCCGGCCTATGATCCTCAAGCTGGCCTCTTCTCCCGTTCTCAAATCAACAGTCCTGTGTGACCTATCAATTGAGCTTGTTGGCCTGAATCCTACGCTGAAATAAACAGTATCTCCGGTTGTTATTCCTCCCAGAATTCCACCATGAAGGTTTCGCTCCCAACTGTATCGGTCACCTTCCTTCAAAATGGAATCCATGACTTCTGATCCGTGACTTCGGCTGGTGTTTATCCCATCACCCATTTCGAAATATACGGATCCGGGAGTACTCATTGATGCTCTGGCTAGATCCCCTTTTATCTTTGAAAATACAGGATCACCAAGTCCTGGAGGAGAACCAACCACCATAATCCTGACAGAACCACCAACGCTGTCCTTTTCCTTGATTGCTTGCAGTATCATCTCCTCTACAACTTTATCATCTTCATCTGTGGGTGTCCTGAATGGCCTTCTTCTGGACGCGAAGCATTGGTTGAATCTGGGGTCCTGGAATTTGCTGTTACCTATTGAGATTAAGCATCCAGCTATGAAAATGCCTCTCAATGTGAGGAGTTTCTTTGCTATCGCACCAGCAGCAACCCAGTTGACTGTCTCCCTTGCGCTCGACCTTCCCCCTCCCCGGTAATCCCAGTTCTCATATCCATACTTAATGATGTAAGGAAGATCGGCGTGGCCGGGACGTGGTAGAAATCTGATGGATTCATAGGGTTCAGATCTGACATCACTATTCTTCACAGTGATTGCAAGGGGGGATCCAGTGGTGCGACCATCAAAAACGCCGGACTCAATTTTTGGAACATCAGGTTCTCTTCTCGGGCTCGTAAGTTTTCTTCCCGGTCTTCTAAGGGAAAGTTCCTGCAAAATATCCGTTTCATCTATCTCAAGGCCGGAAGGGAGACCGTCGATTACAACGCCCATAGAAGACCCATGACTCTCCCCGAAGGTTGTTATTCGAAGCGCTTCACCAAAGGAATTAGACCACATTGCTGAACGCCTCCATCGAGTACAGGTATGACAGGTCCCTTCCTGTCCATATCTCTTGTGAAAAAATCGCCTGAAGAATGAGCAGCTCACGACCTGTGATGCCTTTGATTCCATTCAGAGATGCCAGTTTTATGATGGGTGATTCAGCGTGATAGACAAAGTCAATGAAACTGTCAAAGGTGATATTATAAGCATTCTTGGAAATAAGCGAAAACCCTTCTGGCCTCTGTCCGTTTACAACTACGCTGTAGTTTTTCCTCCCGCCTCCGTAAGAATGGACAGAATCTCCGAAGAATGATATGAGGGATTTAACTTTGGAAGGGTTTCTGGCTACCACGTCAATATGTTCAGAGCCAAGTTCTATAAGGGCAGAAATGGCTGCTTTGGATGCGCCGCCGCTCCCGAAAACCAGCGCGCTATGAGTGTCAAATTGCCTTGCATCAATCAAGTAACGGGTTGCCAGAAAGTCGGTATTGTATCCTTTGACGGTGCCATTAATGAGAAGTGTATTCACAGCACCAGATCTCACTGCTGACAAATCGAGGTTATGAACAAGTCCAATGGCATCCTCCTTGAATGGAGATGTAATATTGAGGCCGTTGTATGAAAGAAGAAAGCCAGCATCCGGGAAACAAGGTGTATCAATAATCTCATAGTTCCCAACTATCCTGGATATGCGCATTATCAGGGAATGAATTGGGGGAGACTTGGAATAGCTAATTCTGCTTCCCACCAGACCGAACTTGAGTCTCATAAAATGCCTCCCTGTATTTCACCAGCTCTATCTCCATTACTTCGGTTTTACCAATCTCTTTAAGCACCGGAATATTTATCATGTTGCCCCTGGACTTCTTGTCATTATATACCTTGGAGAGAATGCTCCTTTCTATCTCTATACCAGAATACTCCGGTACAAGATGAGATAGAATAACCTCAATTAGATCGGAAGTGCCATAAGCGGTGAGCCCAAGAAATTCTGTAATTCTTGCTTCAGACACCATCCCTCTGGCGACGGCCAGTCCATGTGGTATCCCTAGCTTCATTTCAATTGCATGTCCTATGGTGTGACCAAAATTCAATATCTCCCTCTGTCCTAAAGTTTCCTTTTCATCCCTTTTGACCACATCCAGTTTAAGATTGATGCACTTTCTGATTATAATGTCAAGAATTGTGGAATCCCTTTGAGTGATTTCCACTCCCCTCTCAATAAGAAGGGAATATAGTGATGCATCCTTGGAAACTGCATACTTGACAATCTCCGCGAGGCCGGAATGAAACTGAATACTTGGCAAGCTATATAGAAACGGTGGGTGTATAAAAATGGCATTGGGTTGCCTGAATGTACCAATTACATTTTTTATACCACGAAGATTTATCCCATTCTTCCCGCCAATAGAGGCATCCACCATTGAAAGAAGGGTAGTGGGGACAATAACACAATTCACACCTCTCTTGTAGACAGATGATACAAAACCCGCCAGGTCGCTTAGGGACCCACCGCCAAGTGCTATTATGAAATCTGATCGTGAAAATTCAAGATCGAGAAGTGCCTCAGAAACAGAAATGAAGGCTTCCGGCGTCTTGCAATTTTCACCGTCAGGCACTCCCAAATTCCATACGTTTTCTGAACCGTGAAATGGGAGCGACTTTATGTATTCTTTGGTGGGAGGCTGATAGAGTATGATTTTTTTGGAGTTACCAGTAATTTCTTCCAGTTTTTCAAGGTCCGAAAAGATTAGAGTTTCTGATTCGCCAATATCTATTTTTTCCATTTGCCTCTCTCAACCGCCTTAGTAATAATTTCCACCTTCCTCACCTTTTTCCTGATCTGTAGTGAGGCTATCTGTTTGGAATACTAACCAACCCTAATGATCTGCGAACATCCACAACCTTGTAATACAAGTTTTTGAATTGCTGGAAGTTCAACTGCTGTAAAGCATCACTCTTTGCACTGTCAGGATCCGGATGAACCTCTATCATCAGACCGTCCGCTCCGGCTCCAATTGCAGCAAGTGACAGTGGTTCAACATATTTTCTGTTTCCGGCAGGATGGCTTGGATCCACAACAACGGGAAACCGGGTTCTCTCCTTAAGAATCGGGACCGCAGAGATATCCAGAGTGAACCTTACAGAGCTTTCAAAAGTTCTTATTCCCCTCTCAACTAATATAATTCTGTCATTTCCTTCATTCTCTATATATCTGCTTGCCTGAATGAACTCCTCAACAGTCATTCCAAAACCTCTCTTTAACAGTATTGGCTTACCGGTTCTTGCAGCCCTCCGAAGGAGGGAAAAATTCTGGCAGTTCCTTGATCCGATTTGTATTATATCCACCATCTTGGAGACAGCGGGGATATCCTCCTCACTCATTATCTCTGATACAAGATTCATTCCGTTATTGTCAGCTGCTTCCCTTAACATCCTAATTCCCTTCATGCCAAGGCCTTGAAAGGAATCAGGATTAGTCCTGGGCTTGAATGCTCCACCCCTAAGCAGATTAATTCCGAGGGACTTGAGAAAACTTGCAGTTTCAAAAATCTGTGTCTTATCCTCGACGGAACAAGGGCCTGCAATAAATAAAAATTCATTCCTGCTCATATGCCCATACCATCCAATACTTCGCCAACGTGTTCGCCGTTCAGCATGGAAGTGCCTATCAATAAGGCATTGAACCTTTTCAGGTCAATGCTTTTCAAATTTTTGCTGTCCAAGCCACTTTCCAGGACAAGCAGGGAATTTGAGGCAGAAAGTTTAGGAAGTATTTCCGATTCTTCCGGCTCCATTCCCATTGTACGCAGGTTCCTCCGATTGTAGCCAATAATTGCACCTTTTACACTCAGTACCTTTGGGATCTCACCCGGACTGTGAAATTCCACAAGTACATCCAGACCCTTGCTTCTGGCATAGTCTGATAATGCAATCAGTTTCTCCCGGCTCAGAAAGTCAGAAATTAAAAGAATGCAGTCTGAACCGGCACAATATGCAGCATCAATCATCAGTTCATTTGAAATGAAGTCTTTAGCGAGAATTGGCATATTTAACTGATGGGCAATCCAGACATCATCAAAACTCCCTGAAAAGTATTTTTCCTCGGTTAAAACACTATAACCTGCTATCCTTTCATTCTTAATTCCCCCAAGGTAACCCAGAACACTGTAGTTTCCGGCCATAATAAAACCAGAAGGGGATCTCCTCTTGTATTCGGCTATTATAGCTATCTTACCGGACAAGTTTACCCTTCTTATGCTCTCAGTAAGGCTAAGTGCTCCACGTTCTCGCCGATTGGTCTTATTCAGCCTTCTCGTCTCATTGTATCTGTATATATTTTCCACAATATCCATTACAGCATCTCCAGAAATGTTCTTATTATCTCCTGACCAAATTCAGAATAATAGCTTTCAGGGTGAAATTGAACCCCAAATATGCTCTTGTGCAATGCGTGAAATGCCATAACTGTTCCGTCGCTCTCGGACACCGCATCAACAGAAATACCTTTGTTCGGCTCTACTACCAGCGAGTGATATCTTATCGCCCTGAATATTTCCGGAACATTACGGAGAATTCCACGTCTGAAGTTTTTTATTCTGTCCACTTCCCCATGCATTGGAATCTTTGTAGGCTTTATTGCACAGTTCAGGTAATATGCCAGAAGCTGGTGGCCAAAACATATCCCAAGTACAGGGAGATGTGCTGCATTTAGAAGTTCTAGTACGGTTCCCCTATCCCCCGGATTGGTTGGATTTCCAGGCCCTGGCGATATAACAACGCCATCACAACCCTCCGCAGAATTCTTTTTTACTGAATCATTTTGCACTACTTCCACATTTCCTCCAAGTGACTCAATGAGCTGCACCAGATTATAAACGAACGAATCGTGATTGTCAATTACCAGTACTTTCAGCTGTGACACCTCCAACTATTGAACCAAGTTTTTCCCTCATCTCCTCCTCTTCGCGCTCAGGTATGGAGTCTTTTACAATACCTGCCCCGGACTGTACATATATTCCCTGTGCATCCCCAAATACTGTCCTTATGGAAAGGGCAAGATCCATGAAATTTGATGATACAACTCCTATGGCACCTGCATAAGGGCCTCTGGGGAATTTTTCGAACCTGTTAATGATTTCAATTGCTCTCTCCTTTGGAGCTCCAGAGACTGTACCCATGGCAGGAAACACTGCTCTTAAAATGTCCAAATTTGAGGTCTCACTTTTTTTAATCCCTACTACGGTGCTAACAAGATGCTGTACAGAAACGTATTTTCGCAAATCCATAGATCTTGTGACCCTAACACTCCCGGGTTTTGACACCTTTCCAAGATCATTACGGGCTAAGTCAACTAGCATCCTGTGCTCATTCAGTTCCTTCGGGTCAGTTCTTAGCTCTCCTTCCAGTCGCAGATCATCGGTAACGGTTTTTCCGCGTTTTCTGGTACCCGCAATAGGATTTATCTCGATTTCATCACCTATTACAGTAACCACCTTCTCAGGTGAGCTCCCGACCGCTAGGAAGCCATCGATGCTGTAAAGGTATGTGTAAAGGGAGCTATCCTGTTCCGTAAATTTCCGAAGGAGAGCAAAGGGATCGATGGGATCTATGAAAATCCTTTTTGAAAAAACTACCTGAAGCAGCTCTCCTGACCGTATTAGATTAACTGCTTTTGAAATGTCCTCTCTAAGGGTAGTATCGTCAATGGCACTGGCAGGGTTCCTCAACTGTGGGGAAGCACAGGGAATATA
>JAMCUD010000030.1:0-5177 GCA_023379355.1 Thermoplasmatota archaeon | reverse complement strand
GTTGCATTATAATCACACGCTTCTCTTGATACCTATTGACGGATATATCGAGTCAACAAAATCATAGGTTATAATTGCCGGAATCTGATTTTCTGAATTAAGAAGGGGATCGATCTCATTGAAATTGCGATCAAAAATACTTATTCCAGGCTTATCAGACAGAAACAGAAACTCTCTGCCGTTAGTTCCGCTATCGTCGAACCTGCAGAAATAAGCAAAATTTTTCCGGCCCTTAACAAGATCTTTAATTCTGGTATATATCTGCATACGCTGCAGCCTCCCTGATGAAAGCTCTCATCTTTTCAGCTGATTTGATTCCGGCAGATATTTCCATAGAGCTGCTGGCATCAATCATAGCAGGTTTGTATCGCATCAGTTCGGATAGCTGTGAAACAGTTATACCCCCCGCGAAACCGATGCCTCTCTTACCAGCCAGTCCCATAATGAGATCTTTTCTCCTGGCGATTCCTGCCTTGTCTTCCACAAGTATATAATCCGGGTGGGCGGTGCTGAGTTCCTCAACCTTTTCCAGTGTCTGGTCGGTATCGCCTGCCTTCACTACTGAAATGATTCCCTTTCCTGTTTTTTCTCTGATCTTTTCAATATGCTGGGGAGTGTGATTATAATGCAACTGCACAAATGACTCATTTCCAGCTACTTCCTTAACTTCAGAAGTATGTACAGTTACTGTGGCTATTCCGGCATCTGCTATCATTGTAGCCACTTCAACGCTTCCGTGCCGTATCACGCACCGGTCAAAAATTACTCCAACCATACTTGCTCCCAGGCTGTGTGCAATAATTGCGTCCTCAAGCCTCGTTATCCCGCATATCTTAATAGCGGTCTGTGATAACGCGTACATTTTCATTAATAACACCTATCTTTTCCTGAATGAATTTTGACACTCTTCCAGATTTCATGGCCTTGATTGATATGTCATATGCCTGTTTCATGTCTGTGGCAAACCCATTCAGAAGAACTGCGGGGGCAGCATTCAACGCAATAAAAGCCGAGGAATCCATGTTTTCTCCATACAATCCTTCAATCGTAATCCTGAAAGCTTCCTCTGGATTTGGCTGTATACAGTTCGAATCACTGGGCCTACTATCTAAGATGCATGACGGGTCTAAAGTGGTGATCGAGACGTCTGAGTTAACTATGCCAATCCTTGAGGGCGCAAAGGGGGATATCTCATCCATACCATCCATTGATTTTACAACCGCAGCCTTTTTCCCGGAAAGAGAAAATATTCTCACGTACATTTCGAAAATCTCATCTGAACAAGAACCTGCCACCACTATACCTGGGTCAACCGGGTTAGTTATCGGTCCAAGATAGTTGAACAAACTGGGAAAACCAAGGATATTCCTTACTCGAGCAAATCTGCTAAATGAGCTGTTGAATCTAGGCGCAAGAATGTAAAGAAATCCAATTCTTTCTAAGATTTGTTCTGCCTGAAATGGACTGTATTCCATGTTGTAGCCCAAAAACTTGATGAAATCCGCACTTCCATGGGCTCCAGTTATACTGTAATTCCCATGCTTGGCAATTCTTATTCCCAGAGCTGAACATACCAAGGCGGCTGCCGTACTAACATTTATTGTTGATTTCTTATCGCCACCGGTGCCAACGATGTCTGTTGTATTTGGCAGCTTCTTAAGTGTTGACAGGGATTTTATGGCATCGGCAAAACCCAGAACCTCCTCCGGGGTTTCTTTTCGTAATTTCAAAGCTGAAAGAAAAGCCGCTCTCTCAGAATCAGAGGCGTTATCAGAGGCAAGATAGAGCATCAGATCACTGGCAGGATGCCGGTCCAGGATATTTCCGGCTATAACCTTCTCCAGTTCAGGCTTCATCGATAACACCCCTTACATGCGATAGAAAGTGCCGAAAACCAGAATAATTTCCTGTCTTTATGTAATCAATCAGTACTGTACCAACCGCAATTCCCGAAACATTCGCAGACAGGATCCTCCTTATGTCGTCATCAGTACGAATACCAAATCCAAAATTCACCTCTCTCCCTGACAAAAGGGAAAGCATTCTGGAGGCAACGGCATAATAATCATATGGTACTCTTATGCCAGTGCTTGGCATCAAACCACAATATATCCATGAATTAGCTTTTTTCCCCTCCTTTTTTATTATTCTGTCTGGCATGCCCGGATTAAAAAATGGTATTGCCTCAAGGGATAAATCATATAATTTCTCCATTACATCCTCGTTTATGTTGAAATAATCAATTAATAGGTCAGGGAGAATAACTCCGTCAAAGCCTGCATTCCTAATAAGAACTAGCCTGTTACCTTCAGCATTAAGGATGTCTCTGTAGTATGAAAGGGCATAAACTTTAATGCCAGCATCTTGGAGTTTACTGCAGACTAGAGCCATATCTTCTTTTGTAAACATATTCTCAGGCTGGTGAGTAGATCTTATGGTCGGCCCATCATAAATAGGGTTTGAGCTTGGAAGCCCAATTTCAACGTAATCTACTCCTG
Organism: Thermoplasmatota archaeon; assembly: GCA_023379355.1. The sequence goes on along the minus strand of JAMCUD010000030.1, from coordinate 2,679 downwards.
TAACGCATATGGCATCTACAAAGGATAGGAACTTCTCGCGGCTTGGATAATTAGCTGTCATGTAAGCTATGAGGTTTCTCAATTCAATCACCTTTCAAATATGGATAGATCCAGAAGGCCGTTCCCACTTACATTTATCAAAACGTTCTTCCTATCATTAGAAGACCTGCAGTATCGGATAGCAGACGCTATTGCATGTCCAGATTCCGGCGCTGCCACAACCCCCTGAGTTCTAGCAAAGATTCTAAGGGCATCGATAACTTCGCTTTCCCCCACCTCCTCGGCCTTGACTAGTTTATTTTTTATAAGGAGTGATAGAGATGGAGCAGAACCGTGATACCTGAGGCCTCCTGAATATATTCCTTCAGGTACGAAATCATGACCCAGGGAATACATCTTTACAGATGGCAGCAAACCAGCTGTGTCCAGTCTGTCATACCGGTACTCTCCCCTTGTGAGCTTTGGTACCTCCTGTGCTGTTGATGCAATTGCTTGTATATCCTTTTGCTGGCCGATAAACGGATAGACAAAACCGCCAAAGTTACTCCCTCCACCTACACTGCCAATAAGAATATCGGCCTCTTCACCAAGTATTTCAAGCTGCCTTATGGTTTCCTGGCCTATGACACTTTGATGTGTAAGTACACTGTTCATTACGCTGCCGACTAAATATTTGGCGTTATGCTGGAGCGTGTATTCGGAAGCTTCACTTATGGCTATCCCAAGTGATCCGGGATGATTGCTGTCTTTTTCCAGGTATTTCCTGCCTGTTTCAGTTTCTCTAGATGGACTTGAATATACTTTGGCACCATACAATTCCATTATCTTTTTCCTGAGGGGCTTTTGTCTGTAGCTTACCCCTACCATAAAAACCGTACTTCTCATATTGTTCATGGCAGCGGCAAGAGCTGTTGCAGTCCCCCACTGCCCAGCTCCGGTTTCAGTAACAACACTCTCTATGCCTTCATTTCTTGCATAGTAAGCCTGAGGAATCGCAGTGTTAATTTTATGGGAACCTGTAACAGTTGCCCCCTCGAACTTTATGAATATTTTGCCCTTGTATCCCAGGAAATCTTCAAATCCCTTTGCCCGGAATAGCGGTGTTGGCCTTCCTATCTGTTCGTATGAATTTCTAACTTCGTCAGGTATAGTCTCATACCTGTTGAAGGTGAATTCCTGCCTCAAAACCTCCTTTGGAAGTAGAGAGTTCAGAAGTTCTATTGATGACTTATCCTTAAAATTGTCAATTGGTGGAGAGAGTGGTTCTGGTAAATCAGGCACTATGTTGTACCACCTATCTGGCAAGACCTCCGTGCTCTGAGCTGATAGCATTATAATGTGCATTAATGCTTAGTATATAAGCGTTATTGTTTTTTTTAAAACATTAAAATATAATGAAGGAAAGGCATCAGGCATCTTGTGATAACCTTCGCTCATTTTACTCTGAATTCCTCTTCCTATGATCTATGCAGGAGTCTCTATCTGTGGAAACAGGAACTGATGGGATTTACGAATTAAGGAGAATTGGAGGAAAGAATAAAATGAAAATTAAGTGGCTTAAATCCATGTCGACATTAACTAAATATTAAAATCTGAACCTATCTCTGTAAAATCTTACGGCATGACTTTTACAAAAATGCATCTTCAATTTTCTCTTTCCTCTTTGGTCTTCCAGGAAGTATTTTCCGTGCAAGATCTTCCATAATTTATATCTTTGACATATAAAACAATACTTAAATTACGGGCATTCTCAATACTGGAATAGATCATCGGTTAGGATAATATCTGGTATACGGTAAATAGTTCCTATGACTATGCAATTGATCATAATATGATCATATATAACCTCATGGGCAGATCAAACATTGAAACTAAGAAAAAGCCCAAGGTGTTAAGGAAGATCGCCAGTTGATAAATTGTTAGGCGTTCTCTTAAGAAAATTGAATAAAAAACTATCTGTCAACAAAACTCAGTTTCTTCAAGTCGCTGAGAAATGTCAAGCCAGTTTCTGTAATCCTGAATTTCTTCTTTATTCCGTTTGAAGCCATTACTTCAATTAGCTTTCTGGAAACAAGGTCATTTATAATTTTCTGGGCGGAATTGTAATTCAGGTTGCATCTGTAGATTATTTTCGTGATACCAAGAGTGCCATTGGAATCCGCAAGCTCCAGAATGTCATGAACGATCTTCGTTCGGTCCCGGCGTTTTCTGTTGGCATTATATTCGCGCTTTTTCTTTACAATGGGCTGATTTCTGATGGTGGTTTCAGCTTTCCTGGCAGTTCTAATATCGTTTCTTGTCTTTCTTTCCGACTCCATGAGAGATAACTGCTCTGTTGAGCTCTCTCTTATGATGTTAACATTAAATATTCCAGCCAGAAAGTTTTCATAAGGTGTGCAAGAAGTACTCGATATTGCTATCTTTCTCGTAGCATTAATGGCTTTGGACTTCAAATGGAGCCCTGCAATCTGATCCAGCCTCTCATTCTTTCCGCCTTTGAGCAAAAGAATGGGGATCTTCTCGGCTTCATCCCTGGAGACGAGCATATAGTCAAAGTTATGGATGACGCCCCCTTTCCCTGTTGTTATATAATTTGTTTTCAGTTCCCAGTTGTTCTTTTCCGGCAGTATATTGAGAATCAGGTTATTTATGAATTCTTTCGTAACCTCGGCATCTCAA
>JAMCUD010000029.1 GCA_023379355.1 Thermoplasmatota archaeon | reverse complement strand
TGGGAAGATGCGAATCGATCAACATTTCATAATTTGGAAGCAGGGAGACCTTACCACCAGTTTTCCTTCCGGCTGCTTGAAGAATGGGTTTAGTGTTCTCCGGGCTGAAGTCTGAATTTTCGCTTCCCTGGATACACGTGTCCAGAGTTATCTCATCTGATGACGTGTTGATCTTTCCTGCAATATAGAGAGCCTGTAGATGCTCTAATATTGCTGTTTTGTAGACAGAATGGAAATAGTCTCGCGGAGACTTCAGTACCTCCCTCCTATAGTCGATGCTCGAATGATTCCATGATTGCCTGCTTATCTCGAAAACCAGTTTCCTGCACTCCTCAAAAACCGTGGTATTTTGAAGGACCAGATCGATTATTTCTGATACTTTGTACCTTTGTTTTTTTTCTAATAGGCCGCCAATAATGGAATGGAATCTACTAAACGTTGTTCGTAATTTTGTGCTGTACCCGGAATCTTCCTCGATCTTGTGCGCATTTTGAAGTGCGTTCAAAAATTTTGTTTTTGAACTTTCGCTCCAATCCAGAATAGTTTTCCCGCTTTCGGTTAAGCCATAACGTGTTCTCGGTCCTTCTACCCAGAGCATTGTGTGAGCTACAGTAAGGACGATCTCTATTGTTTGCCTTGAAATATGTGTCACTTGTGCTATCTTGGTTGCATCATGTTTCTTGCCCCCTCTCTCGAGGAATTCAGTGGCTAAGAGTATAGATACTACTTTCTCGTATGGTTGCTGAAACCCCTGGAGAGGTGCTTTGTCATCCTTGTTTGTAAGCTTCACTTCCAGGCCAAGATTTTCTCTGATCTTCCTGATGAATTCCGGTGATATTACGACTGTACCTTTGGAGGTGCCGTTCTTATTGCACACAAGACATGTAATGCCCTTTTCTATCAACGATACCTGATCGGTCTGCCCATCGTTCTTCAGCCGATCGAGGAAATTTAAGGCAGGGATCCCGGCGTACCTGTCTTGAGAATCTATCAAATTGATATATGAAAGAACGCCAAAATTGTTGTAAAGTTTAATTAACAAACTGCGTTCAGAATTTGAGAGCGATGAAAGCATGGCTTCAAAATTATTAGCTATTGTTGCATAGAGACTCGAGATGCCTTGCAAATCTTTTGTGGCGTTCTTGTATCCAATGGTACTCGCAATAGAATCGATCAAGTTCTGATCATAGTTATTAAGGCATGAAGGAAGATCGTCGGGTTCGCGATCATATGGATAAGTTGCTGTTCTTTGACTGACAAGTATGATATATTCTGCAGGTATGGCATAAAATATGGGTGATTCGGGTGAAGGAATAGCAAATAACAGGTTCTTGCCCAAATATTTATTGACATTTTCCCTGAAATCTGAAATATCTAACAACACTGACGCATCTACGGTGCCTCCGAGAAATGTTACAAACCTAAATATTGACCGATCTATGGAATAAGAATCGAAGACACTCGTGAAAAAGTAATCAGGTTGGGTGATCTTGCTGAAGATCCTTTGCAAGCGATATTCAGTAATCACATTATCAATGTTCTTCTTATTCCATGGAGGCTTCAATACTGTTTTCTCTATATGGAGAAAATAAACGTCGTCGAGATCGCTGAGAATTTCTGTGAGTGTATAAAACTTTCCGGCTTTGAACGTTACTCTGTCCATTTAGTATCTTCCCGATCTTTTGACAATGTGTGTCATGCAAGAATTTTGTTTGACTGTAGTTTGATTACCACACCATCTATTAATCTTTGCACCGATTCTTATTCCGATCTCTGGACGTTTTTATAATGGATTGAGTGTCATTCTTTTTTCCGATTGGTTACCGTTAGATCTGTCAGGATTTTACTTTTCAAACCGAAAAACATACTATTTCACAGAGTACTGTCCTGGTTCATTTGCGTGAATTTCTAAGTAATGATCATCTCCATACAATGTTTTTATTACGGGTCAGGATCACAATGAGTGGGAAACCAATCGGACTTTTCGAACATTAAGAACTTTGTAGAATTTCTAACTGAAATTTCCGCAGACCCCAAGATAATAAATATAGCTGAGGGCTGGAATAACAGGATATACCAGATAGATGATGAGTTCATTCTGAAAACTCCACTGAACAAGGAGGCTGAAAAACAGCTGAATCTGGAGGTAAGAATATCTGGATTTTTATCTGGAAGAATTTCAGTTCCTGTACCTTCGTTCATCCATTATGGTAAAATGGAAAATGGAACTTTTGCTGCAATATACAGGAAACTCAATGGAGTTAATATCACAAATATGGTATACGGAAGAAATGAAGAACGCTTGGCACCTTCTGAACTGGACATTTGTGAAAGAACTGATTTCTACAGACGGATTGCTGGTGTTGCAGGAGAAATAGGACTTATTGATCCATTCATGATTCCAGGAATCCCTATACGAGGCGGTAGAGAACTTTTGAAACATTACATGGACCTACTTTATACTGCACGTGATAAACTCTTTGGATTACTTGATGGAAATACAGGGAAAGCCATTGAAAAAGAGTTTGCTGATATACTGAAACCTGAACTTTTCAGTTTTGTACCACAATTCATACATGGCGATCTTGGGGGATGGAACGTACTGTACGACATAAAAAAAAGAGATGTATCCGGCCTTATTGACTGGGGGAATTGTTCTTTTTCGGACCCTGCCCTTGATTATTCCGAATTGGTTTACGACTATGGACAGGAGTTTTCCAGAATTTTCCTGAAAAATATGAACAATACTGTACTGAAAATAAATAGCAGATTTATGAGGAGATCTGAGTTTTATATCAGGATTTCAGGAATCATTGATGTACTTTACGGAATTGAAAATGACAGTACTTCCTATGTCAGGAAGGGTCTTGAAGATATAGAGAAGAAATTTGGAACGTGAAATTGTTCGATTCTTTTATGGTATCGATAGGGGTTTGGGGGAAGCAGTAAAGCTCCGCTACTTCAGCTGAGGAGATGATGTCACATAAATACAGAATTGTCAATGGAATCCGGGCAACATTTTTAACGTATGCTAAAATGGCAAACCATGAAAGCTATGGTATTGCACAATGCAGCAGCGGTGAATACAAACCCGCTTAAGCTGGAAGACGTGAACAGACCTGAACCATCTGCGGGACAAGTACTCCTGAAGATAATATCCGCCGGTGTATGCAGATCGAATCTCCACATGATTGAAGGGGACTGGTTGCATGACGGTGTACCTTCAAAATTCCCAATAATTCCCGGGCACGAGATCATAGGGGAGATTGCGGAACTTGGAGAAGGAATAGACTGGCTTGAGAAAGGACAGAAAGTAGGAATCCAGCCTCTCTGGACAACCTGCGGCAGATGCGAATACTGCCTGACAGGGAGAGAAAACCTCTGCCCCCGCAAAGAGATCACAGGGGAAACACTTGACGGCGGCTACGCTGAATATATACTTGGAGATGCCATGCATGTCTATCCTCTCCCACAGGGAGTTGATCCGGAACTTTCAGCACCCCTATTCTGCCCCGGAGTCACTGCATACAGGGCAGTTAAAAAGGCAGAACTGAGCCCTGAGAAAACTGCATATATCCTGGGCATTGGGGGTGTTGGGCATGTTGTGGTACAGATAGCAAAGCTGACAGGGTCCAGGGTTGTTGCCGTCTCTACAGGAAAGGAACATGGTGAACTTGCGTATGAAAGCGGTGCCGATGATGTCCTTGATCCAGGCGTTAAATATGACAGGTTGGGAGATCATGTCAGGAAGGCAGATTCAGTCATTGTTTTCTCACCAAACCAGGACGCAATAAATGCCGCTTCAAAACTGGTCAAGGCTGGGGGAAACATTGTTCTTGGTGTTCATGGTGGCATGGATCGCATAAATTTTGTTGATGAAATTCAGATCAGGGGGAGCGTTATCGGTCCAAGAAGCGATATGTACTCTGTCCTGGATCTTGCATCCAGAGGAAAAATCAATATTCATTCTACAAAATATAAACTTTCTGAAGCAAATGATGTGCTTAACCTCCTGAAAAATGGAAAAATAAATGGCAGAGCGGTTCTGATCCCTTAAAGTATAAGATAAAAGTGAAGCTTTGCTATATAGATTTAGTCCATTAATTTTTTATATTGTGATTGGCATGTCACTGTTGCCGTTTTAACACCAATTAACAAAATATTTATGAACGAGCGGGATTTAAGTAGTAAAGTACAGAGGGTCAATATGACGAGATTTGTTTTAGTTGGAGACACTACTTTAAGTTATGAGTATAGAAATTTCCCTCTTCTGGATTTCCTGCCCTGCGCCCCAAGTAGGGCCGTTCCCGGTAGCATTTACAGGTTCCTTAAGGGACCTGCACCACCGGCACATCCGGGGGGCGAGGCTGTATTCGCGCCTTATGCATTGAGAAAACTTGAGGCAGCACTCCTCAGAAAATATCCCAGAAAAGATGTTGTGGTAGCACATGAGGACTACCTTGAGAAATTTGTTGACAGTGATACGGAGATAATAGCGGTCACAACCATGGACCCACTTGGTGTTGGACCAACCACAATGTCCTACTACGCCCTTTTCGGCGGTGAGATGAATGCGTGGGTAAGGAGAGAATGGGATTCCCTGATGGAGAGAATAAACCACGTCAGGGAGGGAAAGAAGGCCAAACTGGTGGTGGGTGGACCTGGAGTCTGGGAATTCACACTTCTCAGGGACGAGATTGACAAATACAAGTTTGACTACGTTTTTCAGGGAGAAGCCGATGATATCGCCGAGATTCTGTTTGAGCAGATAGGTGAGGACAGCATTGATCCGCAGCTATTCTACCGCGGTTACATGACATATGATGATCATTTCAGGAAAGTCCTGAAGAAAGATGACATGTTTCTCGCCAGAGGCATTACCAAACAGGCATATCCCAGACTTGAGGACATCCCTGCAATAGTTAACCCCGCCATGAAAGGTATGGTGGAAGTCATGAGAGGATGCGGTGTTGGATGTGATTTCTGTGAGGTTACACTGAGACCGTTGAGATACAATTCAGTTGAAAGGATTGTGAATGAGGTTAAGGTCAACCAGAGAGCAGGTATCACAAATGGATGGCTTCACTCCGATGAGATTTTTGCATACAAGCATGGCCCAATGTATAATCCCAACGAGGAGGCGCTCAGTGAGATGTTCACTGAGGTCATGAAGGTACCGGGAATAAAGACTGCAAACCCCACACATGGAAGAGTTTCCATTCCTGCCGGGTTCCCGGAAATGATTGCTAAATTCTCAAAGATACTGAAAGCAGGACCCAGGAACTGGATCGGCATCCAGACAGGAGTTGAAACTGGAAGCGATGAACTTGCAAAGAGACATATGCCAAACAAGACAATGCCGCTCAAGATTGGCCCTGATGGATCATGGGAGCAGATTGTCTGGAAGGGCGTATATGTGCAGACCATGAACTACTGGAGACCTGCATTCACCATACAGGTAGGGCAGGAAGGGGAAACTGTGGAGGATGAGTGGGACACAATTGCAATGATAAACCGGCTGAGCAATTCCTATGCTGAAGGGAGGCCGTTTGAATTCACCATTACCCCCCTTGTGAATGTGCCTCTGGGAAGGATCAAGTCCAGAAACCTCAACAAGGATTTACTGACAACTGAACAACTTGCAGTATACTATGCATCCTACAGGCACCTTGCCAAGATGTCTGCACGTGATGGATACAGGGACAGCACAGGAAGCTTTATTTCGAGGCTTGGGACAGGTACAATAATATCCTCCGGCGGTTTTGCAATGATGAAGTTTGTGGAATCAGTAGCAAAGAAGAAGGGTGTTGACATAGAAAAAGTCAAGAAATGGGGACTTGAGAACAGGAGCGAGTTCACGTCACTTCCGTCCATAAGCAGCGCCTGATGCCCTGTTTTTAACCATTTACTCATTTTTTTCAAAGAGTGAAAAACTAATATTTCATTACCAATACACTTTACTGTTGATCGTTAAAAATTCTGAGCCTCTGGATTTTTCATACACCCCATCAAAACTTCCATTCCGTGAAAAGGAACTGGCAGACATAAGGAAGATACTCATAGAACCAATAAAATCAGGAGTATACACCAACCTTGTAATATATGGGGATTCAGGAACTGGAAAGACTGTGTCCGTGAAATTCCTCATCAGGGAGGAAAAGAACCCGCTGATGATCTATGAGAACGCCCTGTCCTTTGGCAACCTGAAAATACTTCTCCTTGACGTCATAAACAGGCTTGGAGGCATAACGGCAAACAGATCACTCCCCTACAAGGACATTTTCAGAATCATAAAGAAGAGCCTTGAGGCCAGGAAAACTGGGCTTGTGCTTGTCATAGATGAGGCTGTTAACATACTTAGAAATGACAATGATGGCTTCTATAATCTTCTAAGGGCACGTGAACTGTACTCTGTGCCCATATCCACAGTGATGATCTCCATTGACAACCCACTCATGTATATGACCATGGATGACCGGAGATCAGTTGGCATATTCTCAAGCCTCAGGTTCCAGAGATACAACCAGGATGAACTTTATGGCATCATAGGAGAAAGAGCAAGACTTTCCCTTGTGGAAACCTCATACACTCCGGATATTCTGTACTTCATAGCCGAGATAGCGCAGCAGTTTGGAAGCGGCAGGGTTGCAATAGAGCTTCTCCAGAAGTCTGCGTACATATCTGAATACAGGAAGTCTGAGATGCTTGAAAATGAGGATGTAAGGGCTGCAAAGGCCCTCATAAACCCTTATATAACGGAGAGCAAGCTTGCTGAACTTGACAGCGATGAACTTGTTGTGCTTCTTTCCATATGCAGATGTCTCATGAATGAGACAGAGACCCAGGTAAGCTCAATAATACTCCAGGCAGATTCTTTCTGTGAGCAGTATGAGATAAAGAAGATGGATTCCTCCAAGATCTACAGGATTGTGAAGAAGCTTGAAACAATAGGGCTCATAGACGGCAGGATTGTGGGAAATGGCGACAGGAAGGGTGTATCCAAGCTCATAGGCATAAGTGATGTTCCTGTTGCCGTATTGAGTGGAAAGATTGAGAAGATCATTGAAAATATTCTCTGATATCCCTCTGTACGCAGAGTGGAGATGATGCCTCAACAAGATAGTCAAAGCTTTCGAATGCCCTTTTCATGTACTTAATGTAGAATTTCCGGTCTATGCCATCCTGATCCGGATGCATGTTTAGAATGCCCCTCTTCCTGTCTGCAACTGAAACAGGAATTCTCTCCCCGGGATTCACCTCTATACCGGATCTGATCAATATGTCAAGAGCCTGCTTCTGGATGTTCTTCACCCTGTACTCCTCCCTTCTCCGTGTTATCCTGTAGTTTATCCTGTAGTTTTCAATGTCACCCCTGGAGAAATTCCTTATTCTCTCCATGTATGAGTTCTCCATATCCCTAAGATCCAGCCTTTTTGAATGTATGTCTGCAGGTTTCATGCACTGCCCGAACAGCTTGAGGGCATCCTCCTGGAACTGCCTTACAATGTTTGGCATATCACTTCTCCTCAGCTCTATTCCCCGAATCTTGAATGTACCGTCATGCCTCAGCCCCATGTATCTGTTCAGGGAACCAATGCCGCTCCTGGATGGAAGAAATACTATCCACCTGTAATACCCATCCAGCACTATCCCTATTCCAGTTTCCTTCTCTATCTCCCTGATCAGTTTATCAACATCACCGTCCCCCATAATCCACATGGAATCCACTATGCCGTGTATTACGCGGAACCCCATCCTGTGTGCAATTCCTATGGAACATGCAAGTATATCCCTACCCAGGGATGTTATGGCTTCGTGCACCTCAATCTTCCCGAACTTTGCATTTTTATATCCTGTATATCCAAAGGAGGTCAGAAGCATCCATTTAAGTGCAGCGTCTCTTGCTGCATAGACTGGATTTTTCCATTTTATGCCCTTGTAGAAAAGCCTTGTTTCAAGGAGATGTTTTAGAGATTCTGAGAGGAATCCCCTGTGATCGCCATGTGAAAATTCACCAACAGCCGGTCCCTTTGATCCGCTTACTGTTTCCGGTGAGAGATTGTAATTGACCATGATACTGGGATACATGGATGAAAAGTCAATTTCATAGACGTTGCAGTACAGTCCTGGATCCGGCTGCAGAACAAGACCTCCCCTGTCCCGTTCCACAAGGTCGTCCACGATCTTCCACTCCTCATGATCATCCTTGTAAAGAGGTATGAGTATGCCTTCACCTATTGCATGTGAAACCTCCATTGAGGATACTGCTGTACCCGGCGTTACGACCGATGCGTATTCCAGGGGAAGGGATGACATACGTGACATTGCGTATGCACCCTCAATGCCGCTCTCCTGGAGAATGAATGAATCCATGTCCATGCATATCTTTCCATCTATCCTGATCCATGGGTTTTTACAGTGCACCTGCCCGTACGACTCATATATGTTCATCTTTCCCGCATGTACCCCTTTTATGTATAAACCGGAGTTTGAAAGATCCCTGATCATGGACGAGAATGAATCTCCCCTGTTTCCGTATGTTATGAATCTGGAATTCCTTATGGCTTCGTATGCAGCCTCCAGACCTGCCCGATCCGGTTTCACAACATCCCCGTCAATGACAATATGCTTCAGGCCTCCTGGAGAGTATACGGGAACAACCGACACCCATGGGATATCAACATCCATGTCTTCCGGATTTTCAAGCCTGAAGAAATTAAGGTCCTTTTCAGACATGAACCTCAGGACAGGATTTATGTCTCCGTTGTAGATGGAATACTTCCTCCCCATCCCTATGGCCTCAATGGCCCTGATTATTTCTGGAACAAGTGAAGGTTTGAGGCTGATCCTTAAACCGTCCATGTATCCATAAACATCCCTCATTCTTTCTCTGCTGTAGCTTGCCCATGGAACACTGTCAAGCTGGTTTGCAAGGAAATCCACATCATATGGCGTACCATGGACAAATATCCATGTTGTGTTCATGAATGATTCGAATCGCACATTTCTTCCGTCATAATACCATATCCTTACTGTGTCGAGGCCAGTGCCGTTGATTATTGTCCTCATGACTTGTTCTCTGATTCCAGTTTTTCAAGGCGGTTCATGATCTCAATCATGGAAAAGATGAGAATGCCGGTTTCAACATCCTCTCCGGCGTATGATATCTCAGGGGAATGCCTTCTTCCTGTCCTTATTATCTTCTCCAGCATTTCAGCATCCTCATGGCACATGATCTTCTCCATTGCCCTGTACCTCCTCTCCACCAGGTCCATGATCTGCCTTGAAGTCAGTACAGTTCGCCCCATCTGAATATCCCCTCCTTATGTGCCCTTCTTCCTGCAACTTTTGTGCTTCCCATGTAAAGTTCATGTATGTCCCTTTCGCCGATTATGTTCATGTCTATCCTGCATCCCCTGTAGTATGTCTTTATCCTCAGAACATCCAGTATGCTCTGCAGTATGGAAGTCTTCCAGTCAGATATCGAATGGGACATGACAGCGATAAAGTATGGGTAATCATCGGATTCCATGAGTATTCTCTGAAGCTGGTATGACGTGAGGATTCTCTGGATACGCATTGATTCCAGTGTCTCAGGCATGAATGCAGTCCTGAAATCGACCATTATGCCATCCGATATGAGAAAATGGAAAACCTCATCGTCGACTTCCAGCATGCAGAAACGATCCACATAACCTGGATCGAAACTTTCAGTCCTGTATATTCTCAGTGAACCATTCACACATAAATATCAGTGTATTGTTGTAAAGTCTTGCGGACAGCTTAAAAAGTGAGAAAATGAGATTTCTGCCCATGGCGTGTGTGTTGCATATGCGGTTTCTACATCTTGCCCACTGTTTCCACACGTTTTCCATATCCATCGGATCTTGAGTTTATCCTCAGGACCTTGTTCAGCTTGTATGCAGCCCTTATTACACCCAGATGAGTGATTGCCTGTGGGAAATTGCCCATAAGGGTTCCAGTGTCCAGATCGGCTTCCTCTGAGAAAAGGTACAGGTGGTTACCCTTCTCAAGCAGTGAATCGAAAATGTTCTTGGCTTCCTGGACCCTGTTCATCATGACCAGAACCTCAACGTACCAGAACGAGAGAAGAAGAAATGCATTGTCCCGGCCCTTAAGGCCGTCGTCCTCAAGGTATCTCCTGAAAAGGTGATCCGGGGTCATGAGATCCTTCTCTATCTTTTCAATTGTTCCCTTGATGCGGTAGTCGTCAGCCGGAAGAAAACCGAAAAGAGGCATCCTCAGAAGTGCAGAATCGGTCTGGTCACTGCCATAATACTGGCTGAATGCATTTATCCCTGGATTGAAACCTTTCTCTATTATATCCTGCTTTATCTTGTCGGCAAAGAACTGCCATTTCCTGTAAGGCCCGCTGAAGCCCAGATCCTTTCCCATCTCAATGGCCCTGTTGAAAGCAGCCCACGCAACAAGTTTCGAATACACATAATGGCGTGGATCAGTCCTGAATTCCCATATGCTTGAGTCCGGTTTCTGCCACAGATCAGCAAGTGTGTCAAGGGTCTCTCCCACAAAGTTCCAGAGGTATGAATTGATTATGCCTCCAGCCCTGTTCAGGGCATATATTGCATTTATTATGGATCCGTACTGGTCGATCTGGAGCTGTGAGGATGCCTTGTTTCCTATGCGTACTGGTCTTGAACCCATATACCCCTCCATGTCCAGTATATTTTCATCAAGGCTTAGGTCATTGTTTATTGTATATATGGTGCGTATCATGCCATCCTTCTCAATGATCTCCATCATATCGTAAAGGAACTTTGTTGCCTCCCTCTTGTAACCAAGCAGTGCCAGTGACTCAATTACATACGCTGTGTCCCTTACCCATGTGAACCTGTAATCCCAGTTTCTCTCTCCACCGATGGATTCGGGAAGGCTGGCGGTTGGAGCGGCCACCATGAGCCCTGTTGGTTCATAAAACAGCCCCTTCAGGGTTAGCGCTGATCTCATCACCTCACTGTCATAAATACCCCTGTAATCACTCTTTGAAGACCAGTTGTGCCAGTAATCGGATGTCTCCTCCAGCCTTTCATAGGATTTGTAATCCTCCACATCGTTGAGGTGTTTTATGCCGTATATTGTGAGAACCCACTTTGAGCTTCGTTTTGGAAGCAGAAAAGTTGTGGACACCATATCCCCATCAAGATTCAGAGGTATATCCGAAACAATGCCGAAGCTGGTTTCCGGGCCATTGAAAACATAACCTGATTTCCTCTTTGACACATGATATGTTTCGGAACCGTAGTTGAAAACCGGTTTCATCTTAAGTTCCACAGATAGATCCTCTGACTGGGTTTCCACAAGCCTGTGAATCTCTGGAAAACTTATGGTTGTGTAATCAGTTGCCGGCAGAAAATCGGTTACCTTCAGAACTGTTTTTCCATCCTTCACAAACTCCGTTACAAGAATGTTTGTAAATTCTTTGTAATACTGTGAAACATAAACATCGTCCGTACTGGATGGCATTATTGAAAAATATCCACCCCTGTTCCTGTCCAGAATAGATGAAAAAATTGGAGGAGAACTGAAATTTGGAAAGCATGCCCAGTCAATGGTGCCGTTCATGCCCACAAGAGCCGCAGTCCTGTTGTTTGCAATCACCCCATGATCTGAAATCCCGATATATCCATCAATTTTAACATCCTGAATCTTCTTCAAACCTTTGAAGCCCATGATAATACCAATGAGAGGCAAGTGATGTATTTATAATAAATATTTACCGGGAAATCCATGCATGGAAAAGTTTACCCTATTGACCGGAAAATTACCAGGTATATGTGGCTGAATTTAGCCCAGTGATGGAAAAGTTGCAAACATATGCCACTGAAATACCTCATGAGGCGACATGAAACCTGCCCCTGGTTCACAAAGGTATTTATCCCAATACCTGATCGTTTCATTGGTGAGGCTGAATAGAAGTCAATGCTGAAAGAATGATACTGAACCTCAACGGGCAGGAGGTATCTGTTGTCATAGGCCCGGGAACTATGCATCACATAGTTTCAGAGGCAGACCGTTACAGCCATGTTGTACTCATGATAAGCAAAACAGTTGACGATCTTTACTCAGATAAGATTCCCAAACTTACATCCCTCAGGGGAGAGCTGACAAGGATAGTACTCACCGACGGGGAAAACCTGAAAAATATAAGAAACTACCAGAAGATAATCGGCGTCCTGATTGAGAGAGGGGTCGAGAGAGATTCCCTTATCATATATATCGGAGGGGGGACTGTGGGTGATCTTGCTGGTTACGTTGCTTCAACATACAAGAGGGGAACAGATTTTCTTGCTGTTCCTACAACACTGCTTGCCCAGGTGGACAGTTCAATAGGGGGCAAGAATGGCATAAACTTCTCAGGCGTAAAGAATGTCATAGGAACATTCTACAACCCTGGAACAATAATAATTGACACTGATTTCCTGAAGGGTGACGATACCCTGAAGATCAGGGATGGGGTATGTGAGATGATAAAGTACGGCATCATAAAGGATGAGACCATACTGAGGGTACTTGCTAAATATGACGATATAAAATCCCTGGCATCCGGTGATGATCTGATAAAGCTGATATCAAAGAGTATCAGGATAAAAAGCGAGATATCAAACAGGGATTTCTTCGACAGGACAGGGGAGAGAAGCATACTGAATTTCGGTCACACCATTGGCCATTCCATAGAATCTGCCACAAAGAACAGAATAAGCCATGGCCCGGCCATAGCCACAGGAATGCTGGTGGAAACATACATAGGCGAGAGGATGGGAATCACAAAACCGGAGATAAGGGAGGAGATCAGGAGCCAGATGAACAGGTTCTCCATTCAGCAGGTCTCCCTGAAGGAGGTCGGTATAGACAACATGATGGAATACCTGAAAAATGACAAGAAGATGACACAGGGATCAATAGCAATGTCCTTACCCGGGGACTTCGGGACACACCAGAATGTGAAACTCACCCCTGAAAATCTCAGAAGCCACCTTAGGAGTTTCATGGAAACTTTTGATACACTTCCTGCAGCGCGATAAAATGAGACTTTATGGACTTGTTGGAAGGCCGGTTGGACATTCCATTGGACAGTTTGTTTTCAACAGGATATTCTCATCAAACAGTCATGATTCAATATACATTCCAATGGATATCACAAGGGAAAACCTGCAACGCTTTGCACAATTTGCCCGCGGTTCCATGGCCGGATTCAATGTTACCATCCCGCACAAGGTGGAGATGATTGAACTGCTGGACCATTATGATCCTGTGGTAGCCTCAACCCTCTCATGCAACACAGTTCTGAACATGGAAGGGAATCTGCATGGATATAACACAGACTATTCTGGATTCCTGAAGTCCATTGAACACCTGAGGAATGAAATTGATGGAAAGAGAATTCTCATAGCTGGAACAGGAGGCATATTCAGATCTGTCTGCACAGCACTTTTCTCGGGATTCAGACCTGAAAGCGTAACTGCAATCTCCAGGAATCCTGAAGAGGCCAGGATCAGACTCGCCCCCCTCCCATGGTCGACCAGAATCCGGATATTGGGCCATGAAAACCTCAGTGAGGAATACCAGGTCATAATAAACTGTTCACCAGTTGGGATGTATCCGGATGTACTTTCTATGCCGTTCAGCGAATTGATGGTTTTATCATCTGAAACTGTCATAGACACAGTTTACAATCCATACGAAACTGCCCTTATAAAGACCGGATCGAGGAATGGAAAAAGATGTATCACAGGTCTTGATCTTTACATATACCAGGCACTGGAAAGCCTTATGATCTTAACCGGTATTGTCTCCACATACAGTGAGGTCAGAGGTCTTGTGGAAGAAGCCTGGAAATCGGGAGAATTTGGAAAAAATTGAGGTCACAGTCAACGGTGGCCTTTCTGTGATGTCGGCTTTTTTCAACGGCAAAGGGGCAGCTGTTGCCATTGATCTTCCAATGGTGACAACCCTATGGGCTAACAGTAAATCCAACCTGAATCCGGTTGTCAGGAAAACGCTTGAATTCATGGACAGAAGATACAGAACAGGGACAGGTTATTCTGTAACCATTAAAAGTATGATACCCATGGAAAATGGCATGAAGAGCAGCAGTGCAATGACACTTTCCATAATATATGCCCTCTCTGTCATGAATGAACTCAATCTGGAAGAGAAAGAACTGCTCAGAACGGTTGCTGAAGCCTCAATTTACAATGGCACTTCTGTCACAGGTGCACTTGATGATATCTGCGCCTGTTACTTCGGTGGTTTCTGCCACACAGACAATACAGCCATGGAAATAATTGAAAGAAGGCAGGTTGACAATGACCCAGTTATCATAGCCTATTCTCTGAATGGAAGGAAGAGCAGTGATATTGATATTTCCTCCTTTGCTCCGTACAGGAAACGGTCATTGGAAATAGAGAGGCACATACAGAGGGGTGACATATATGGGGCAATGGTCTATAACGGAACAATAATATCTGCCATTAACGGTACCCAGATGGACAAAGTGTCTTATTTCCTGAAACATGGTGCAACCCACAGTGCCCAGAACGGCAAAGGACCTGCAGTCTTCGCAATATTTGCAGATACAGACGAAATGGAAGGAGCCTACAGAGACTTCACTGATTCATTCCCTGGGTGGAGTATAATAAAAAGTTCCATCACAAATAATGGGCTGACTTCAAGGAGGATTGAACAATGAGGATATCCGGAAGAGGATCTGATATCTCCGGGACAGTGACTGTCCCTTCTTCAAAGAGCTTCTCCCAGAGATGCATACTCTATGCCGGATTTTCAGAAACGGATGCAAGAATTGGTCCTCTTGCATTCTCAAATGATGAAAATATTGCAATAGAGATCGTTAAAAACTGCGGCCTCAACATCGTTATATCAGGAAGCTATATTGAAATTTCAGGAAAATTCAACTGCCCTGGACTTATCAATGTTGGTGAATCTGGAACCTCATACCGCATTTCCCTGGGGCTGCTTGCTGCAAAAGGCTGCAGGACAGAGATAACCGGTGAGGGACTCCTTGCAGCCAGGCCAGTAAGACCTCTTGTGGAGAGCCTGGAGAGATGCGGTGCAAGGTTTGAGTTCAAGCCAGATGGTTTTCCGGTCATAGATTCAGGGGGAATGGATATGAAAACCTGTGTCATTGACGGATCTCTCAGTTCCCAGTATGTCACTTCCCTTGTCATGGCATCCTCTCTGAAAGCAGGCCAATCCAGTATACGTATCCTGGGAAGGACCGTATCACCGGATTATCTCAAGATCACAGAGGAAACCCTTGAACTGTTCGGTGTCACTGCCAGAAAAGATGGTGACAGTTACACTGTAACCAGAAAAACAAGGCCGGAGAAGCTTCATATTGAAATAGAGGGTGATTTTTCCTCTGCGGCAGTAATGCTGGTATTGGGCGTCCTTGGTTCTGATCATGGAATCAGGGTAAGGGGGCTTGGAAGGAAGAGCATACAGGGGGATTCTGTAATAGTGAAGATGCTTGCCGATGCAGGATCGAATATAAACTGGGAATCTGGCCCAGAAGGGGATTGTATAATCTGCAGGAAATCAGATCTGAAAAAGATAACTGTGGACGCAGACCGGTACCCCGATCTGGCAGTAACACTTTCGATAACAGGTATTTTCTCTCCTGCCGGGGTGGAGATACTTAATCCCGGAAGACTTCGCCTCAAGGAGAGCGATCGCCTTGATGCTATTGTAAAAATGGCCGGTAGATACGGATCACACATCGATCTCAACGATGACTGTCTGGAAATTCACCCAGGAAATGGTATGAAGCCCCAGGATATATTGGTGGAGAGCATGGATCACAGGATCATAATGGCTGAGGTATGTGCAATGGTACTTTCCGGAAGCACCGGCCTGATTAAATTCCATCATGAGGTGTCTAAGAGTTTTCCTGCTTTCTTCTGGGAGCTTGAAAAACTGTCAGTTGACGTAAAACCATGATTCACAATCATGCCTGCATTCGTGAAGAGGGTGAGCAAAACTGTTTATATACTTTGAAAATAAACCACTATGCTGCTCTTTGAAGATTACAGGTCAAAAATAACTGATGACATAAAGACTGTGTATTCTGATGTGGAACCTTCAGATATAGGATTCGACAGAACCGGTCATGCTGATTTTGCCTTCAGGACATTTCGCATTGCAAAGTCCACCGGGAAGAAGGGTGAAGAGATTCTTTCAAGGGTTTCGTCTGTTCTTTCTGGAAAACCATATATTGAGAGTGTTTCACTGGACGGACCGTACATAAACATAAAGATCAATCCGTCAGCAATGCTGAGAGAACTTGATGAAAGCGTGCAGATAAAGGGACAGTTCCCGGATACTTTCCAGGACCCTGAAAGGGTTTCGGTGGAGCATACCAGCACCAACCCCACCGGCCCATTACATGTTGGTAGAATCAGGAATACGCTCCTGGGGGATTCCATAGCCAGAATACTTGGAAGATATGGCTACCGGGTCACAACACAGTATTTTGTCAATGATTCCGGCAGACAGATAATGGCACTCTATGAAGCTTACAGAAGATACAATTCCGGAAAGAAGCCCGACATGGAGACCATTCTATCGGGATATCAGAGAATTTATGGCGAGATGGATAAGGACCCCACAATAGAGAATGATATTAAGGATCTTATGAACAGATACGAGAGTGGGGATGTGGAACTGATGGACAGAATCAAGACCATTGCATCAGTGGCGCTCGACAACATAAACGCATCCCTGAAAAACCTTGATGTGAAGATCGACGACTATACATGGGAATCTGATTTCATAAGATCTGGAGAACTGGTGGAAATAATTGATTCCTTCTCTGAAATTTTGAAGGAAGAGGATGGTGCCAAATACATCCTGAACCGGGATGAGGAAAAGATATTCCTTAGGAGGGGAAATGGCACTTCCCTTTATTTTACAAGGGACATTGCGTACCATAAATACAAGGCCAGAACATACGACTGGATCATAGATATACTTGGTGAGGACCATAAGGGGCATGCAAAGAATCTGCAATTTGTACTGAAAGATCTTATGGATCTGCCTAACCGTATTGATTTTGTTTTCAACGCATATGTGTCACTGGAAACAGGAAAAATGTCAACAAGAAAGGGGAACGCAGTCACGGTGAATGAACTGCTGGAACGCACTAGGGAGGAAGCCCTCAAGATCGTATCTGAAAAAAGACCTGATCTACCCAGGGAGAAACTTGAGAACATATCCGGATCTGTTGCAAAGTCATCCATAAGATTCAATATTATCAGAATAAATGCCAACAAGCAGGTTGTCTTCAGGTGGTCTGAGGCCCTCAATTTTGAAGGAGATTCTGCACCGTACATAATGTATTCATACGCAAGGGCGTGTGGCATCCTGAAACACGCAGGGAATTCAAAACCGAACTATGATAATATTGTGAAACAGGAGAGGGATTTAATAGTGTCAATGTACCAGTATCCTTACAGGATTATGGAGGCAAAGGATTCATTGAGGCCCGATATCATTGCGAATTATACCCTGGATCTGGTAAAAAAATTCAATGACTTCTACCGTGAATGCCCCGTTTCAAACTCCGATGAAAAAACTATGGGAAAACGCATCAGGATCGTGCAAATTTACAAAAATATAATGGAAGATGTTTCCAAAATACTTGGAATAGAGTTGCTGGAGGAGATGTAATCTCCCCATTTATTTATAAAATTTAAAAAAATTACTGTTTTTTCTGTGGGGGATTCTTCTTCTGGTCAACTTTCTTTATGGCTGTTGTTTTTGACTCCTTTGAACCACCTGAGCTGATTCTGTAGTATACTATTCCAACAACCACTATTATGGCTATCACCACCCCTATGATGAGGGGAGTCCTGTAGGCTGGAGGATTAACACTGTGTGTTGAAGTGAATGCACTCAGTGACTGATAGAAGGAGGGCTCAGGTGAAGAACTAGCCTCAAACTCGAATGGCAGGTTTCCTGATGCCGAGGGAGTCAAGTTGAAGCTGACATTAACGGATGAACCAACAGCAAGAGATTTACTGTAAAATTCTTTAGCAACCATCTTGCTGTTCACGTATACATAAATTGTGAAGTTATTAGCAGTTGACGTTCCGTTGTTTGAGACGTTAACATAAACAGTTGTCTTTGATCCCTGTGAAAGTGCGTGTGGGAAGTAAACGCCCTCCACGACAAGTCTTGATGTATCAACTATCGGGAGATATGTCTTGTTTGAATAGCCTGAAATATGCGATGGGTTAGTTGCATTAAGCGATACTGTCAATCCGTCCAGTGTGTTGAATTTCAGTGCAATGTATGAGGTGCTATTGTTTCCAGCCACTATATCATATGTGCTAGATCCTGGAGCAGCCACAGTTCCGTTTGTGTACATAACTGTCCAATGGTATATCAGGCTGCTTTCCGGATAATAGGGGTCTGTAGATGTGTTGGCTGAGAAGTATGTTACTTGGCCTGCAACAGGCTGTGTTATTGCAACACCAGTTGCATTTGTTAGAGAAATTACTGGAGATGGTGGAGTATTATCCGTTACGTTGAACGTGAAAGAGATGTTGGTATGTGTTCCCACCACGCTTGTTACGTTGAGATAACCTGTCTGAAGTGCATGATTCTTGATATATGGTGTTGTAAAGGAATATGTCACGTTCATTGCAGAACTTGAGTATGATGGGAGATACCATGTATAAATAAGAGGAACGTTGTAGCCGTTTGGTTTCAGGGCCGACTTGTATGCACTGAACTGCAAGAGTGATGATTGAGGAACACTCACGTTCGTCTTATTGCCTGTTCCACTTACAATGCCTTTTCCATTAAGTGATATGTTGTACTGAACCGATGGTTTGTCTGTTACAACAGTTACATTAAATTCAGTATAGTTGGTTATACCCTGTGGGCTTGTTACGTTAAGGTGAACTGCAAATGTACCTGAACTATTGAAAATGAATGTTGCATTGTATGTTCCGTTGGTTTTAAATGTGGAAGATGGAGAATACCAGGAAAAGCCGGCCTGCTGGTAGTCGTTTGAACCTGTTGATGGGTTAAAGTAGGCAGCAGAGGCATTGAATGATACACTTGTGTTGAGTGGTATTGCAAATAATGTATTGTTAAGTGATGAGTTAAGGACGTAATTGCTTGAAACCATGTTTTTCCAGTGGAGCGATATATCTGAATCTGTTATGACCGGAGTTTTTGCCTTGGAGAATGTCATACTCACTGTCTGGTTGGAAGTTGGTGTTGGTATGTAAACGGGATTTGTAAGGTGAATGAATGATGAAAGAGATATGGAAGATGATGTTAGGGACAGGTTTTTGAAAGAATACATGAATGAATAATTATAGCTAACCATACCCGATAAGTACCTGGTTGGAAGGGTGTGCACATGGACAGTGAAACCAGATGAAACTGATGATACTGTAATTGATGAGTTTTTATACTGGAATGTTACGTTTCCTGTTATTGATGGTGATGATGTAGTAACACTGTTTACTTTAGAAGATGATTTTCCCATAAGATGATATATGTAACCATTTATATTTATTGTGTTAGCTGTGTTATTAACACTAAGGTTGGATAGGTAACTTTTTAGATTTGAATTTGAAAACATCGTAGAACCGTCCATCTGTTCCTGCCAGTAAAGTGAGTTAACACTGTCGTTACCGAATGTGGGCATCGTTGTTCCATTTGTTATGTCGTAACCCACTGACAGGTTCAGGTACTTTGGATTGCTTGAAAGGTTATACGTGTAATTTATGTCACTTGTTGATTTGTTAAGATAAATGTGCTGAATGGAAGTTGCTGTTGAAGGGTTTGAGATTTCCCACGACTGATACCCTGGGGATCCTACCAGCAATGTCTGATTTGCCCAGCCATTATCAGAGGAAACCGTAAAATAAGAGGTTGAGAAATGAAATACCTGGTATGTTTTCAGTGTTTTGTTAACAACAACAACGCTTACAGGAGAGAGAAACGATCCTGTCTTTGATTTTACAACCCCGTTTACAACTGCTGAAGTTGTCAGGGCAAGGTAAATCTTTCCATTGCCGAATGTCTTTAACGCTGAATATTCTGAACCCTGGTAAGTTAAATTTGCATAGAAGAAACCTTCATCTGGAACAGTGGCGTTGAAAGTCTCATTCGACGGTGCCGTCAGGTTGTTGTAAACGGTTGTAGAAAAGAAATTGAAACCTGAAAGCGTGCTAAGTGCAACTTGCACTGAACTTCCAGCCGGTATATCTAAAACAGTAAAATGTCCATTGTTAGCGGTGGCTGCCGAAATATTGACAGTGTAATTTGCTGTTGTACCTGTAACGTCAATTTCAACATGGGTAGCATTTGTGATTGCACTACCTATTCCAGTGATAAAAGTATCCTGGGGTTGTGCATTAACGTAATAATGCCCCTGTGTTAGGTTAAAGGTATTAACTGGTCCTGATATTGAAGTGACATACTGGCCGCTTAGGGTTGTTATTGTCGCGGATGTGGTTGCCTTTGCCAAATAGGTATTCCCACCATGGACAAACTCCATGTTTATGGTCACCTGACCTGTCGGTGGGGTAGCAGCATTTGCGGTACCCAGGACAGCGAATGTGCTTGCCATCATCGCGACCGTTACCAGTAGCGCCAGTATTGTTGATCTTTTTGCCTTCATATTAATTCGCGTAGACGGCTAAGCAAATCAGTCAATATAAATATTATCGTGAAAAGTCATCTATTCACAATCTTAAAATATAATGTATACAAGACCGTCTGTGACGCTTTCTACCTGTTTCAACCAGATTTTTAACTTTCATGGATAGGGTGTCTCATGTTTTAACAAACGATGATTTTGTTTATGGCTCTCGGTCTTTCTCCATTCTCAATGCTCCATATAACCAGTGACATCCTCCCACGACTAAAGCCGTAGGCTTCCCGTTTCAACGACCGGATTTGCCCTTTCAGGTATTGATCCGATCTCCACGGGCGTGAATTCGGGAGTGCCCCTCCCTACATTTATGAGTTCCTTCATTTTCTCCATGCCTCTTCTCTCTATGTTTATTGCAGCATTGAGATCCCTGTCTATTGTGAGACCACACACATTGCAGTGGTATATTCTGTCGGAGAGTTTAAGATCCTTCTTTATGTTTCCACACTGTGAGCATTCCTGTGATGTCTGTTTTGGATTAACCAGTATGACCATCTTACCGGCACTTTCAGCCCTGTAAGATGTGTACTGAATGATCTTGTTCCATCCTGCATCTGTTATGCTCTTTGCAAGATTATGATTCCTTATCATTCCGTTTATGTTCAGGTCTTCGAAAACAATGAGATCATGATCTCTTACAAGATTGTTCGATGTCTTGTGCGAGAAATCATCTCTCTGTCTCTCTATCTTCCTGTTTATCTTTGCAACCTTTTTCCTTGCCTTATTCCATTTTACAGATCCTTTCTTCTTTTTTGATAGCTGTTTCTGTGCCTTCTTGAGTTTCTTTTCCATTCTTCTAAGGTACTTTGGAGGTTCAATATGTATATCATCACTTGTTGTTATGATTGATTTCAGTCCCAGATCTGTTCCAATGGGTCTCATAGGTTCAGTATGCTGTTCTGATGCTGTATCAGGAGATGTTGATTCTTTTCCTGGTGTTTCTGCTGTGACTGTTATGAACCAGTCTCCCACCCTGTCACGTTTTACGGA
>JAMCUD010000028.1 GCA_023379355.1 Thermoplasmatota archaeon | reverse complement strand
CAGAAACAAACTCATAAATGCTACCTGAAAAAATAACGGAGGGTATGACGGTTGCGGCAATCACCACGGCCGCTTTTGTACCGTAGCCTCCAATCTTCATTTTAATGAAATTTGCCCATGAAAAGTTTTTCCTTGCCAGTAGAATTATGGCAACCATTGCACATATTGGAATCAACTGGAAGAATAGGGATTGGAAGATAACTGATCCGCCCATTACGAACCATTGATAGTAAAGGGGCTTTTTCAGGAAAAGATTTGAGGCAGCAGATCCTGGAAGATACACGGAAAATAGCGATATTATGAGCTGAACAAGAATGGCTATGGAAAAAAGCCTGAAGAACACAATGTTTCCTGATCTCCCGAAGGAAGGGTATTTTCCAGATACGGGTGAAAACATGCTACCGGTTGAAATTACAATGAAAATAAAGAAAATGGAAATTATGGAGATTGTGATTCCAGATTCCCTCACAAAGTTTCCAAAGGCATATTGGGAAGTTGATATGGAGAGTACCTGATGGAAATGGGAGATGACATCTGGAAGAATATACAGAAGGGTTATTAAGGAAATGACAAGGTAAATTGCACCGAAATAGTAGGAAATATGACCTATCAAATCATTGAAATCATGCTTCCCCATATTTCAGTTACCTCCGTTTGATCAAACTATGGAAGGAATACGTTGAGGCGTTTGCTTATCTTTCCCTTCACCATTGTGGTCTTAAACTCAATTTTTCCAATCTCACCAGTTTTGTGGACATCCGTTCCGAACTCTTCCTGATCCGGAAGCCCTTCAATTTTCATAATTCTGATGGTGTCAAAGTCAGGAACCCTGCCCTTGCAGATGTTCATGAGTTCCTTATCTTCTGTGAATTTCGATCTGGGCATCTCATAGAAGGTGACATCAAGGTTCTTCTCAACAAAGCTGTTTGCTTCATCCTGAAGTTCTTTCACCATTGCTTCAGTAAGGTCTTCATTCATCTCGATGTCTACCCACGCCTGATCGTCATATGTCTGGTTTATTCTTGTTGTAGCACCGTATTTCTGGTATACAATGCCTGTGATGATCTTCAGGGCAGTGCGGAATCTCATGTGCGCATACCTCACATCCCAGTCAATAATCTGGTGAACCTCCTTTCCCTTGGTTCCATCGGGAAAAGTGTCATGTGACATCAGATGCACATCTGTCCCGTCATTCCAGGTATCGACGATCACATATTCTTTTCCGTCTATTATGACTTTTCCCCGATCATTGGGCTGTCCATAGCCCGTTGGGTAAAATACCGACTTGTCAACCACAAGGTCTGTAAATTCAAAGAATTTTACAGTTCCCTTTCCCTCTTTCTGGTATGGATCCTTAAGGTACAGTAGATCTGTTTGCATGTGAACTCAATTGCTTCAGTATTTAATTAAGTTGCGTGGGTTCGTCTTAGGGGTAGAATTCCAAATTGAAATTTTAGTAGGTTGGTAAAATGCAAATTTTCAGCCTGCGTTACAATTGAAAGTCAAAACGTGGTTATATCTATTACAATTCAATTACGTGCCGTGGACGCCAACCATGAGGAGTTTCTTTACCGTCTCAAAAGAGAGGGAATAAAGCTTGATCTGTCCGTGACTGAAGAATTTGCAGATCTTCTGGGAAATCCACAGAACAGCTTCCAGAGCATACACGTTGCCGGCACCAATGGAAAAGGGTCCGTTTCAGCCTATATTTACAATGTTCTGAGGCAGAAATATAAAACCGGACTCTACACATCACCACACCTGATAAACTTCAATGAACGCATAGTTGCAGGAAAGGATACAATTCCAGACAGCTACATTGAAAACTTTCTAGATAACCAGAGAGAAAGGATAGAGGAACTGTCAAAGATCAACAGAAATCCAACTTTTTTTGAAGTTACAACCCTCATGGCATTCAATTATTTCAGAGACACAGCATGCAGGTATGCTTCAGTTGAGGTTGGACTTGGAGGGAGGCTTGATTCAACAAACATCATAAATCCCCTCATCAGTGTCATAGCACAGATAGGGTTTGAGCATGCAGATAAGCTTGGTGGATCACTTACGGCTATTGCTTACGAGAAAGGAGGAATAATAAAAAATGGAATTCCAGTTGTGCTGAGCGATAATAAGCCCGAGGTCGTAAAGACAATTACAAGCATATCACAGAGACGTAATTCCAGGTTATTCACTGTGGATTCGGATACAAAAACAATGGATCTTGATATGTCCATTGAGGGAAACAGTTTCACGCTTGAGACTTCCAATGATACATACAGGATTAAATCACCAATGATAGGTCAGTTTCAGGTCAGGAATATTGCCACTGCTGTACTTGCACTGGAGAATTCCGGCATCAAGTTGGGAAAACGGAACATAGAAAAGGGCATAAGGGAAACCAGGTGGCCTGCAAGGATGGAAATAATCAGGAAGGATCCAATGGTCATGGTAGATTCTGCTCACAACCCTCCAGCAGCCCTTGCAATAACCTCAACACTGAAAAAAATAACCCATAAAAAACCCCTACTTCTGGTTGGAATGCTTTCGGACAAGGATCCGTTTTCATTTCTGAGCGAACTCAGGAAGATTTCAGAAAATATTGTGTTCACCACGCCAGATGAGCCTCTGAGATCAATAGATCCGGACAAACTTCAGAGATTATACGGAAACATGTTTGTCATTAGCAGGTCAATCAGGGATCCATACCAGGCATATGACTACTGTCTTGGAAAAGGTGAATTCACGCTGGTCACAGGTTCAATGTACCTGGCTGGGCTTATAAAGAAAATAGAAAGGTCACCGGTAATTCCATATGCACCAGATTAACTTTTTGATCATGCAGTTGATCCTGCATAAGGTTCAAAAAATCTTTAGTACTCATAAGACCTATTGCTATTTCACTGGTATCTGACATGAATCCGTTTGAAAAATATTCCGCTGAAATGATCAATAATAAGCTTGATCTGACTGTTCTGGAGGGTTCATACCTGCCTGAAATATTTCCCCACAGGGAGAGGGAAATTGATCTGATGGCAAGGACACTGAGCAGTGTTTTCCACAACAGCAGGCCGTCAAATCTTCTCATATACGGGAAAACAGGGACGGGAAAGACCTCAACCACAACTTATGTCACAAAAATGCTGAAAGAGAAGGACCCTGAGGGAATTGAGATCTTCCATGTAAACTGCCAGGTTTTCGATTCTCCATATTCAATTCTTGTAGAAATAGCCAATGCTCTTACCAATACAAATGAGGATAAAATTCCTGGCCTTGGTTGGCCAATGGACAGGATATATTCAGAACTGCTGAGGCGTATGAACAGGTCAAGGAGATTTATGATCGTGGTGCTGGACGAGATTGACAAGATCATAAAGAAAAATGGCCCGGATGCCCTGTACGTCATACTGAAACTCAGTGACGATTCCACTGTTACCAGAACGTCGTTCATAGGTATAACCAATGACACCGGTTTTCTTGAATCCCTGGATGCCAGGGTCCGTAGCAGACTGAATCAGGAAAGCATAATGTTCCCCCCCTACAATGCATCTGAGCTGAGAGACATTCTCACCTTAAGGATAAGCAATATCTCAGGTTCCAAGCCAATTGACGATTCTGCGCTCAATCTGTGCGCTGCAATAGGTGCACAGGAGCACGGCGATGCAAGGAAAGCACTTGAGCTAATGCGCATAGCAATTGAAGTTTCACTGAGGGATGGAACAACAAAGGTTACCGATAAGGAGGTTTACAGGGCAAGGGACAAGTTCGAGATGGATGTCATGAGGGAAGCGGTCGCAACTTTGCCGCCACAATCCAAGATGGTATTGCTCAGTGCTGTCGTGACACAGGAAATGGACAGTTCCATGATGTTCACAGGGGAGATCTTCGAGAATTACAAGAGCATATGCCGTGAACTTGGTTTCGCCCAGCTTTCAAGCCGCAGAATAAGTGATATTCTCACAGAACTTGAAGACTTCGGCCTCCTCACCACAAGCACAAAGAGTCATGGAAGATACGGCAGAACAAGGTTCATAAGGGTTGCTGGAAACTACTTTGACGTAAAACGCTACCTTGTTGAGGACAAGGATCTTGAGAAATTCAAGGGAAAAGGCATAGGCAAGCAGGCCAGGATCGATACATCAGTACCGGCAGATTTTCTTCCACTGGAAAAAATTGACGAAAAGATCAGGGACATCTGGGATGCCACACCTTCAGAGTAACACTCCGGGAAGATAATGTTACCAGACGCTCCCAGCTTTCATTTCCTGAATATAAGGCACATATCATCGGTTGGATGAATCAGCCTCAGTCCCCTGGATGCTGCAAAGTCATCAGGTGCCTCAGTCCAGTTGTAGTTATCCACCACTATTATGAAGTGTTCCTTCATGTGTTTTATGGCTGTATCAAGCTCGAATGTCACATGATCGTAAGTGTGTTCAGAGTCATGCATGAAGATGTCAAATGGCCCGTATTTCTCTAGGCCCGGTTTTAAAGTCTCCCTGCTGTCACCCAAAGTGAGGGTCCATCTGTCCTTCAGTTTCTCCGGTACCACAAACCCAACAGGCTTCTCATCTGAATTTCCATATTTCTTCCCAAGGTCAAAACTGTATAACCGTCCACCAAATGGCTCCATTGCCTTGAGAAAGGCAGTGGATGTGGTTCCCGGCCCCACTCCAGTCTCTGCAATTTTTTCAGCCTTCATGGCAGATGCAATGGCAAAGATGATCCTGAACTCAGGCTCGGAAACCTGCCAGTAATCGTTGCCTCCTGTAGCTGTTTTTGCATACTGGAAAATCTCTCCTGCTGAATCTATCAGTTTCCAGAATACCTCTTCCGTAATGCCCAGGTAATCCGTTACGGTATCGATCCCTTCATATTCCATGATCCCAATACTGCAAAATCTCTAATAAACATATTTGGAATGTGGGACAGCACACATTTATGATCATAGGGGTGGCAATAGTTCTTGGAATGTCTCTGGGAGTATCGCTGGCAGCACCACCAGGGCCAATCACAGCAATGATTGTTGAAAGATCCATGACATCTGTTCTCAAAGGATTCATGATTGGAATGGGAGCAATGTCTGCAGACTTCACACTCATGCTCATAACCATTGGATTCAGATCTTCCATTGACCTGGGATCATATAACCGTTACATATTTCTCATTGGGGGAATTTTTTTCATATTCCTTTCAGTGGGAGTTTTGAGGTCCAGATACTCCGAAAGCATTAGATCTCCAGAAAAAAATATGAATTATTTCTCTGGGCTATTTCTGGGACTTGTAAATCCAATGCAGATAGCATGGTGGTTAACAGCAGGATTAAGCGTATTCCAGAGATTCGGCATTGAACCCTTCTACTTTCTTTTCATCGGGATAGTTTTATGGGTGGCGTTTCTGACATATGCAATAAACAGGTCAGTGTTGAGGGATAGTTTTATGGGTGGCGTTTCTGACATATGCAATAAACAGGTCAGTGTTGAGGTATGGAAAAAAATTGGCTGATGGAATCAAGCTGTTCAGTTTTGTAATACTGATCTCGTTCGGTATAGTTTTTCTATACTATGGTCTTGATCTTTTCCTGAAATAAATAATATAAAAATTTTGAAAGATCATTTAATGATCTTATCGGCAAAGGTTTTCATTGGATCAACAACAGTATACCCCTCACTGGTCGAAACCACCTGAACTGCAGGGGGATTTTCAAGGTATGATGGAACTATACGGTTGATCCTCTTGGTAAAGGGTGCAAGGGTCTGGTCATCATAGAACACTCCTGTGGGTATTCTGTCGCCCCATTCCAGTGCCTTATTATAAGCGTTCTGGTATTTTTGGGAAATGCTGGTCTTGTTTTCCTGATTAATAACCGGGTCCCATGTCTTGTCATCCTCAAGTTTGTAAACTCTCTGCCTGTACCATTCCATGCTGTTTATGTTGTTGTAGGTTGGGCACGGCTGGAGAACATCTATGACAGATGAACCCTCATGCATGATGGCCCTCTTTATAAGTTCCTTGAGCTGTTTCATGTCGAATGAGAAACCTCTCGCCACGAAGCTGTACCCTGATGTGAGTGCCAGTGCTATTGGATTTACCCTGCCAAACATATTATCTCTGCTGAGGCCCTTTGTCTTCTCCCCAAGTTCCATTGTTGGGGCAGCCTGTCCTTTTGTAAGTCCATAAACTGCATTATCAAATAGGATTACTGCCAGTCCGCTGTTTCTTCTGCCTTCTGCAACGAAATGCCCTGCCCCTATGCTCAGGAGGTCCCCGTCTCCTCCAGTAACTACAACTTTCAGGTTCGGGTTTGAGAGTTTAACCCCAGTTGCATAGGGTATGGATCTGCCATGGAGGGTATGAACCCCTGCAATGTTGAGGTAGTGTGGAGTCTTTCCAGAACAGCCAATACCAGACACGGCCACCACATCATGTGGTCCCAAGTTCAACTCTGACATAGCCTGCCCAAGTTCAACTCTGACATAGCCTGGGTTATGGAGGTAAGTATACCAAAATCCCCACATCCCGGGCACCAGTCTATTGCCAGATCTGTTTTGAAATTATGCGCCATCTACAAGCACCTCGTTAACGATTTCCCTTCCGGAAGAAACATCTTCCAGTATTTTCTTTGTTCCTTTCAATATCTCATCCTCTGTCATGTGTCTGCCATTATATTTCAGAATTGTTCTACTTATGCTCAGACCTGTGTTCTGCTTAATCACCTTCGCTGCCTGAGCTGTCATATTACTTTCAACGTCAATTACTATCTTGGCTTTTCCCAGAACCTTTTCGACAAATTCAGACGGGAAAGGATCGAACATCTTTATGTAAAGAAGGTTTGCTGAAACATCCTCTTTCTTAAGATTCTCGATTACATCCAGTATGGGGCCCTTCTGGCTTCCCCATGTGACGAACGTAACATCGGCGTCCGGATTCCCCAAAAGCTGTACCCGGTCTTCCATGGGTATCTCAGCAACGGCTGTTTCCAGTTTTCTGAACCTTTTCCTCATCATCCTGTCTCTTATCTCGGAATCCTCTGTAACATGCCCCAGTTCATCGTGTTCGTCTCCTGTCATCCAGAAAATGTTCTTTCCAAAGTAGCCAATTTCTGAAATTCCATTCTCGGTATTCAGGTTGTATCTCTTGAAATCCTCCTGCTTCATTGTCTGGACGCTGAGTACGACCTTTACCTTCTTACTGTCTATTTCAGGTATGAGATCTGTTGTGTTTGCCAGATTCTTATCTATCATATGTATCACTGGAAGCTGGTATCTGTGAGCGTAATTCAGCGATCTCATGGCGTCATAAATGCACTCCTCAACGTCTCCGGAAGATATTACGATTCTTGGGAACTCACCATGTCCGGTGTTCAGTGCAAACATGAGGTCTGACTGTCCGTTTCTCTGTCCGTTTCTCGTTGGAAGCCCTGTGCTCGGCCCGCCTCTCTGGTATAACGTAACTACAATGGGAAGCTCATCCATACCTGCAAAGCCTATGGCTTCAGCCATCAGTGAAAACCCTGGACCACTTGTAGCAGTTGCTGTTCTGGTGCCGGTCAGTGCTGCTCCCTCTGCCATTGTAATGGCGGACAGTTCATCCTCGCATTGTACAACAACGACTCCAGAATCCTTGAGCTTTTTCTCTTCTGAGGCTATCCATCTGACTGTTTCATGATCCTCGAGTATGGAACTTTCATCACTGGCAGGGGTAATTGGGTAGTAGGTCTGGAATCTCAACCCACCCATCAGTTTTCCTATGGCTGCCCCATCGTTTCCGGTGAGAAGCATCCTCTCCTTTGTGTCGATGACTTCAAGGTTTGTTCCGCTCATGGAATTACTCTGTGCGTACTTGTATGCAGCCTCAACTACCGCAATGTTCTCTTTGACAACTTTCTCCTTGTTGGAGAATACTGCCCTTATACCTTCCTCGGCAAACTTCTGGTCAAGTCCGGCAATTGAAAGTGTTATAACAGCACCCAGGGTATTGAAATACCTTGTTGCAGGACCATCCTTGACAACAGAGGTCACTATGCTTTCAAATGGAACCTTTAGGGGCCTGGCTCCTCTCTTTTCCATATAGGCAAGTACTCCCTTCACATTGTTTGGAAGATTCTCAGCGTTCAGTTTCTCTCTTATTCTTCTGGAGGTATCCCTCATTATCATTCTGGCCTGAGAAAGCTCAGAATTTTCAAAGCTTGCATCGTATATTATTCTGGAGCCCTTAGAGACATCATCAAGATGTTCGAAAAGCGTGTCTGCATCAAGTGCAACAAGAATATCAACCGGATATTTCAGTGACCTTGGTCTTTCTTTCTTAATTCTCAGGTGTGTGTAGCTATGTCTACCCTTAATGTTGGAGTGGTACTCCCTTACACCGAAAACATTGTACCCGGAAGCTGCAAATGAGCGACTTATCATATTGGAAGATGTGTCGATACCGCCTCCCTGCGGTCCTCCTATTATTAGGTTAAGGTCAATTTCTGACATCCATACCATATTGTTACGTAATTCAAATATTTTTTTAATTGAGATGTTAAATTTTAACATTGCGAGCAAGAATTTCCCCTTCGCAAAATCGGGGACGAAAGCGATCGAAAGCATATTGTCTCATTGGTGCCCGAATCCGCAAAGTCACATTGCATGGGATGAAGGGCAGTGCACTTCGATCGATGGAAATTCAAGCCCGTGGAGATCCGCTTGCAACCTTTGAAGTGGAAAGGTCCCTGCGAAAGCTGGGAGAGGAGGTCACTACGTTTCATAAGATTTCCTCAAACAGTTAAAACTTTCTCAGACCATTCTTGCAGTAGATCTGGCGCCTCTATTTATGTCAACATCCTTATATTTGTTGTGGGCTTAACCGGCTATGTTCAAAATTTACAAGCTTGCTTCGGACCAGAAGAAACTGGTTGAAAAACTTTTATCTGATGACGTTGTGGGAAGACAGACCATAATTCAGAAAGACGGTTCAGGTTTCAACATCCCCGGTTCAACAATTGTGGTAATAGAAGGGCCGGAGAACATATTCGAAAAGGTGACTGAGTTGCTTGGGGCAAGTATGGATCCTATCCCGGAAAAGGAGGCAGCGGAAATTTACAGAAAAATAAAGGAAGAGGAAGAGAACGCAGAAGGTGGGATGGGTTTCCTCTTTGGATAGGTTATAAAATATCCTCAAACTTGAGAGATGTAATAATATTGTTATGGGGGATAAAATCAAATGCTTATTGTAACAGGAATGCCTGGATCAGGGAAGGATGAATTCATAAAAGTAGCCAGAACCATGGGTTATGTGGACGTTCACATGGGAGATACCGTGAGGAAATACTCCAGGGAACACAAAATTGATCAGAAAGACTACGACATTGGAAAATTCGCAGGTTCTGAAAGGAAGGTTCATGGAATGGACATATGGGCAAAAAGGACCTCTGAAAATATCACCAATCCGGAAAGGACAATAGTTGACGGCTTGAGAAACGTTGAGGAATTGGAGTACTTCAGGAACAGGTTCGAGAATGTAAGGGTTGTTGCAATATATGCAAACCACGACGACCGCCTCGCCAGAATATTGAAACGAGACAGGGAAGACGACGTGAAAAGCCCAAATGAACTAAATGGCAGGGACGAAAGGGAGCTATCATGGGGAATAGGCAGAGTGATTTCACTGGCAGATTACATGATAGTGAATGATGGAACACTTGAAGAGTTCAAAACAAAAGCCCAGGAATTTATTAAAAAACTTGAAAAAGAACACTGAAATCAGGGAAAAATAAGAAAATATTGAAAACCTCAATCCCAGGCATCATGTCCTTGAAAGTTTGAAATCGGATTTATCCTCTTTCTGCACACGGACACTTTTCCAGTCTGTTTTGGAGGTAGGTCTCCCTTTCTTTCTCTGAATATAGTTGTATGCTGATAGCGCGGCTATGGCTCCCTGTCCGGCAGATATAACTACCTGCTTGTATGGGGTGTCAGTAACATCTCCACAGGCGAAGATCCCTTCCTTGGAGGTTGCACAGAACTTATCCACAACAACTTCTCCTATCTTGTTAAGTTCGACCAGGTCCTTTACAAGGTCTGTCCTGGCAATGTACCCCATTTCAATAAACACTGCATCAGTTTCAATGCTGTTTTTTCCATCTTTGGTTTTCAGTTCCAGACCTGTGACTGAGTTTTCTCCAAGAATTTTGTTTACTGTACTGCCGTTTATGAACTCTACATTTTTCATGCTTTTAAGGGAATTGACAGTTTCCTCATCTCCTCTGATCTTTTCGGTTGACTGTACAATATATAGGCTTGAGGCCAGAGAAGAGAGATAGCTTGCGGCCTCTATTGCATTATCTCCATTGCCAACTACCGCCACTTTTTTAGATTTGAAAAGAGGACCGTCACACACTGCACAGTATGATACGCCCTTTCCTTTAAGTTCGTTTTCTCCAGATACGCCAAGATCACGAGGTGTCTTTCCAAATGCGAGTATGAGCGTTTCAGCTAAACTTTCATCGGAATACGATTTAACCGCGAATCCTTCTTCAGACTCTGAAATGCTCTGCACCTCGTCGTACAGGAATTCCGCACCATAGATCATTGCCTGTTCCTGAAACTTAGTCAGCAGATCAAAGCCCCCTATATTCTGGCCCCCTATATTCTGGTACCCGGGGTAATTCTGTATGGAATCTGTTAGAAGCGCCTGGCCACCAATATCTTTGGTTATCACTAACGTTTTTAGGTTCTGCCTGGAAGTATAAAGGGCAGCAGAGAGGCCCGCCGAGGCCCCTCCCACAATTATAACGTCATATTTTTTCGGCATCTTATTCACTAGTTCAGGTTTTTCTTTATCTTTGTTTCTATCATAGGTTTTGGAAGAGCACCTATTACTGTGTCAACCGGTTTTCCATCCTTGAAAAACATTATGGTCGGTATGCTTCTTATCATAAATCTGGCTGATACCTGTGGGTTTAAATCCACATTCAGTTTTCCCAGGACCATTTTACCCGCATATTCTTTAGCCAGTTCGTCAAGAACTGGTGACACAAACCTGCAGGGCGCACACCATTCAGCCCAGAAATCAACTACCATCAGCCCGGGCCTGTTTACAATCTGGTCGAAATTCCCATCATTCAATTCAACTGATTTTCCATCCATATTATTCACTTTATCCAGTTTCCTTGCATTCAGAATACTGTTGTACATATTTTTTCTTATATTCTCCAGTTCCTCATCTGTCATTTTCTCATCCCCCAGTTAAACTTTAAACTTACAGGTAATTTTTCCCCGCAAAGATTATGCTCATCCAAGGTCCGAATGCAATTTCCTGCCCTGATGGATTGGAAACGGGGTTATAAATTTGACGATATTTCAAATTTCACGAAATATCTAAATATTCAGAGGGTATATCTAAGGGTGCTATCTTTATCCAGTTTCCTTGCATTCAGAATACTGTTGTACATATTTTTTCTTATATTCTCCAGTTCCTCATCTGTCATTTTCTCATCCCCCAGTCAAACTTTAAACTTACAGGTAATTTTTCCCCGCAAAGATTATGCTCATCCAAGGTCCGAATGCAATTTCCTGCCCTTATGGATTGGAAACGGGGTTATAAATTTGACGATATTTCAAATTTCACGAAATATCTAAATATTCAGATGGTATATCTAAGGGTGCTATCTCTGATCCAGTCCACAAAGAAGAAATCCGCATGCAGCGATCTTCTCTCATGCCTCTACGGCTTGAACGAAATCGATTATAAGATATTCTACACACTGAACGATAAAGAGGACAAGTCGCTGGATCAAATTGCATCGGAAGTTAAGAGAAACCGCA
>JAMCUD010000027.1 GCA_023379355.1 Thermoplasmatota archaeon | reverse complement strand
TCATCGGCGACACAGGGTCAGGAAAATCCATGTCGGCAATAAGGCTGGCAGAGAGAGTGGATCCAAATTTCAGTGTTGATCGTATTGTATTTACTGTCCAGGATTTCCTGGCCCTTGTGAATTCCGGTCTTCCTCCCGGATCAGTCATAGTGTTTGACGACGCCGGTCTCGGTATAAATGCTAGACTGTGGCAGGAGATGAGCGCCCGGGTATTCGGCATGCTCACCCAGGGATTCAGATACAAGCAGATACTGACATTCATAACTGTACCTGATGAAACGTTCATCGAACGTCAGTCTCGAAAACTAGTCCACATCCGGTTTGAAGCAACAGATGTGCAGGGCCTCATGAAGATGAAGCTGCTCTCCCGGAATACGTTCGATCCTGAGCATCCAATGGCGAAGTTTCCAAGGATCCACAGGGGCATATCGGAGATAACGGTCAAGCTTGTTAAGTTCCATCTCCCCTCTGATGACCTCAGGGAGAAGTATGAGGCCAAGAAAAAAGAATACATGGAATCCAGGTTCAAAGAGTTCCAGGAGGAACTGGAACTGCTGAACGGAAACAAACTTGTTCTTGACAACGGAAGACCGGCACTTCAGCTCCAGTGTGATGAGTGCGGTTATGAATGGCCCTACACCGGATACAGAAAGGTGGCGCAGTGTCCCAACTGCAATCACAGGATCTACATAGCGGACATGGAGGAGAAGGAAGATTCCGGAAAGAAGGTCAGATGCCATCACTGCGGTTATTCCTGGACATACACAGGTGGGGCAAAGCGAACAGTATGCCCCAACTGTGAGCAGCATGTCAATGTGGCCAAGGATGCTGTTGTTGATAAGGAGGATCCATTCGATCCAATGAACACACCATACAGGCCTGGAATGACCAAGGAGGAGATCTTCGACCTGATGATGGAAAAGATGATCCGAAAGGGAGAGAAGATAACCCCGGAAATCAAGGCCCTGATGGAGAAACTCGCAGAAGGGGTTGCAGATCAGGGAAAGAAGAGATATGACAAAGAGGGAGGCGAAAACAAGGATGACAGGAAGGATTGATGGCAACCAAATAGGCATGTGCCAGTGGCATGCCATCGTGCCGGAACCTTCGGAATTCATTGAAAATACCTCAAAGTGGCATGGTGTGATGATGACTCTCCTATCATTATACACACATGATTCAACAGGGCCTTCCTGTCCGGTTTTTGGCCCCCTTTAAATACCGGAGTTGAAAAGAGATGAATCAGGAAGAGGAAAAATACCGGATAAAACCAAGGAGGAAGTATGCAAGGCAGGTATGGCTCTTGAATGGTAAGGCCATAATTGTGGATCCAATTGAAGAGAAGAGTGCTGAAACTGAGAATGAACGAAAGGAGGAATGAGAAATGGTGCAGAAATGGATAACAAAGAAGGATGGGAATGAGAGCAAGCACATAAGGATAGAAACTGAGAGGAAAACCAGAGAGGTTCAGGTACAGGATATGGGTCCTACACCGGCACAACTGGAGAAGCAGGCATGGGGTCTCCTTGGAGATCTCAGCAAGATCACCACAGTGGATCAGCTATTACTTCAGATGAAAAAGTATTCCGGCACACTGGGTGATTATTCAGGCTTTAATTCACTGCTCATAGGTCTGCAGGATCCAAATGCTACAATTGTCAGATCCCGCAATGAGTGGAAATACTTCGGAAGGGAAGTCAGGGATGATGCATTGCCAATAAGTGTGCTCTATCCTGTAGGCGTGGCACATAAAACAGGACCCGGAAAGATCAAGGACTTCATAGAGAAGAAGAGGCAGGAGGGACTGAGCGATGAGGCCATTGAGGAACTTGTCAGGGAGAAGTTCAACCTCTCAGGTGGCGGTTTCACACGTGTATTCAGCACCGGCAAGGTCTATGATATATCCCAGACATCATTGATTCCAGGAAAGGCTAAACCTGTTGAGGAGGATATTAAGGCCACAACCCTTTACAATACCCTGAAGAAGATTGCCAAAGAGCACTACACTGTTGAAGAGTCGCGAATAAACAATGGGGCCAGAGGGTACACTGCACATTCAGGGGAAGGCCAGAAGATTGTGGTCATGAAGATACCTGGTGAAGACGTCAATGTCCTCCACACGCTGATACATGAAATGTCCCATGCAAGGCTTGAGCATCTTTACAGAAATGACATCCCAAGAGGCCTTGCTGAATCTGAAGCTGAACTCTCAACCTACCTGGTGGGTGCACACTTCGGGTTTGACTTCAAAGAAGATTCAGCAGCATACATCAAGGGATGGCTTGATGATGCGAAATCCAGGGGCAACGGCCTAGGAAAGGAGAACCTTGACAGGGTGATGAATAATGCAAGGTGGCTGATTAATGAGATATCCACTAAAATTGGCTAAACAATGAAGTGTAGAATCCGCTCTAAGATTGATAAAATGACATTATCATGGCGTGATAATGTCGTATTAGATAATGAAATGAACAATGCAGTCTAAGATTTTATTTCACTACCTCCGTTTTTCTTTGAATTCACCATTGCCTGAAAATGATTGAAGTTGAATGGAATCTGCTGATGTCCTGTGTATTGGAAATATGAATATTCGTCAAAGGTGACATTTCCGAAATAAAATGGACCGGAAGGATTGTTACTAACTGCTGTGATTGTATGCTGGTATCCAGTAGTAACTGCATATTTTCCATTGAAATTCGAGGTAGTAGATAGATAATCCTTGGAAGTTATGCTGGTAATTTTTGTTATGTTGACTATTATTCCTGCCACGGGGCTTGTAAGTTCAATGACTCCTGCGAAAACGCCGTTCTGCACCGATACACTGTTTGAGGTAAATGTCCTTGAACGTGTTATCAAGTGATGAGATATATTTGTGTAATAATTGGTCACATTCCAGGCAATGTATGTTCCATTGAGGTAGGATGCAAAAGGACCGTACATGGGGAATCCACCATTGGTCGTTGTCGTTACACTGAATGAGAAGCCAGTATCTGCGGTGAAAGGATAATAACTCACTTTCTTGTCAATATTTACGGAATGATTTCCCTTCTCATTATACCGGGTCATCATTGTTGAAGTGGTGAGCTGATATGCCGTCCAGTTTTCCCATACGAGGTTAATGGAATACTGATTCATGTATGATGTTTCCCTTGTTTCCTTGCTTGCTATGATGCTGCCAGTAGTTGTGTAGATTATTGAAGTGAAATGATAACTAACATTCACCTCCTCAAAGAAATACTGCGGAGTGGAAACATTTCCACCGTTTGCTGAAGTTCCTGCATTAGGCATGTAAACATCCGTGTGAAGAGATGTTGTTGTGCTGTTTCCATATGAAACCAGACTTGCACCCTTAACGTCGCTGGATGTCCAAAGCAGCATTGTTATTCTTACTTTCCAGAACGCACCAAGAGGAGAAACATTGGGTATCTTTAAGGTGAGATTCTGAGAATGCTCCAGGAGCCCCAGTGCAGCAGTGACATTAATTGTATATGGAATCATGTTGATTTCATAGGGGGTCATCAGCGGTCTCCATGCGAAAAGGTCAAGCTCTCCACTTGCGACTTTGTAATACGGCAGCACATTTGCAATGAGGTGGTTTCCAGCAGATACTTCCAGAGACCTGTAGGAGGGCTCGTCAGCATACCAGGATTCATCAAACGAGTTTCCAACCAGCCATACCTGCATAACTGCAGCCTGTGTGTCATTCGGGACTGAAACCGGGAGTGAGTAATTATCTGAATTGCCTATGAATAGACCACTTATGGCTGGAGTCAGTGAGACAATCTGATCAGGAAGTCCGGCAGGAGCACTGCCTGAATACAGAGAAACAGACACATTGGAGATGTACTCACCATCAACAGCAGCATCGGGGAATGCAAAAGCCAGACTGGTCTCTCCATGGAACAGGGGTTCGTACTGGGTTAAATTTGCCACAACATCATAGTATCCATTCTCGGGGTTTACGCTCCTGAAGACGGTCACATTATCAACCGATAATGTGGCTTCCGTATCATAAACTGTACCAAAAACAGAACCAGTGTAGTTAAGTATGATTGCCTCCCATGGTTTCGACGGAATTACAACATTCATGTAGACAACACGAGGTTCCTGCGGTGTGGTGTAATTATGGCCCAGAACATAGGTTAAGGGTGTGATTCCCGTTGGAATTTTCACGGGAGGCGTCACCGTCAGCGTAGTATTGGGCGGGATACTGCTGGGAGGTACAACAGTTGTCGAGTAAATCCTTCCATTGTTTTGATTCAGCGGCTGAGCCGATGATACCCCTGTTGGAATTAAAAACATCAGGGCAACGGCCATAGCCGCAATTACAGCTAATCTGCTTAGATTTTTTTGATTTTTCATAAAATAAATTATAGTACGGTTATTTAAGGATTATCTGACTCTTCAGATTTGGCGCATTCTTAGGTTCTGCAGAGGAATTTGGACCCTCACATACTGTCAGTTGGACGGCAGGGGCGATTGAGGTCCGCACGTTTTAAAAATAATCATGAATGAGGAAAAAAGCAAGTTACAGGGAGATTCAATCCGAAAGAGCCATATACTGGAATTATGTTCATCGTACCGAATGACACAGAGTGACAATCGTGAAGACCCAAAAGTACCGGGTGATAGCCCCGATTCAAGGCTCTCGGAGCCTTATGTTCCACCAAGGAGACCAAAGGGCTCCAGTGTGAAATGGTACGCAATAATTGCGGTTCTAATAGTTATAATCGCAGCATTTGGTGTTCTGGCATTCTATCATCCTGTCAGCACCGGCAGCAGCGCAAGCGTTGTTTCTGCACAATCAATTGCCACATATGACCAGCCATATAACCTAACAATAAAGGCAAATGGAGCATTCCAGTACATAACAGTGTACTGGGGAGATGGCCACACCACCATATTCCCGTATCAGGGAAGCAATGAGGTAAAACTTTCACACATCTACACATCCCCTGGCCAGTATTACATATATTACACCGTGAATTTTGCCTCGTCTGTTTTCACGGGCAATATGAATCTCGTTAGTGTTGATTTGTCCGAGGCCTCAACCGCACTGAGTCAGTATGAGTCCTATGGAGCTCTTTCCCTGCAGAGCAGTTCCAGCGCACCTATTGTTAACAATACCATGATATATGGACCCAATGTTGACCTTTCATTCATTGTGGGATATTTCACGCCACCTGCAAACTCCTCATACCAGGTCATAGGCCAGACAGTGAATGTATATGAAAATGGAACGCAGGTCTCCTCTCACGACCTTCAGTACCTGTACAATGCCTCAGACGGGAGTTATTTCCTTCCTGTTTCCGCATCAACTTTCAACCTGACTTCACTGCAGCAGGGATACTATGTCATCCAGGTGAAAACATACACTGCAAGTGTCAACTCCACAACAGGCGTTACAAACAGCTCTGGGGGCATATATGACACAAGCTATTATGTTGATATTCCGGTGTTCAGCAAAGCCTCAACCTACGTTACACCATCAACTGAGCAGGTTTTTGTAAGGGCAAGGGATGAGACCGGAGGCTACAAGACACTTGATTCAGCAGTGGCCTATGATGGGCCAAGTCTGGAGATAATCAGAAATGTCATGGCCACCCTTGTGGGATACAACGGATCATCCACAACAGGATTCTTCCCTGACCTGGCCGCATATCTTCCATCAACAACAAATGGAGGCATAAACACCAACTATCACAATTACACAGTAACGGTGAATCCAAAGGTGGCCGGGTACAGCGGCAGCTACTCAGTTGAGATACAGCCCTATGAAAATTACACCTTCCATATCCGCAGCAATGCCACATTCCAGAACGGGCAGTCACTCACTGCATGGGATGTGATGTATTCAATGGTGAGAACACTGCTGTTTGATAATGGTGAGCCTGGAACACCGGGATGGATACAGGCCCAGTACCTGCTTCCCGGAAATTACTACAGTTCCAACACCTTCTGGAACATAACCCAGAACATAACTGTGGATAATGCAACAGACAACATAACATTCCACTTCCAGACGCCAATGTCACCTAGCCTGGTCTTTGAGGTACTCGGCCAGGTGGCAGGAATGGGTACCATGGATGCATCCTGGCTTGAGGCTCATGGTGGTGCCATCATCTGGAATGCTACAGGATTTGAGGCCTATAAAGCACACGGCAATGCCGGGGACTATGTAAATTACAGCGTTAACAACGTCATGGCGTCAGGTCCATACGAGATCGATTACACTGTTCCTGCATCCGAGGTTGTGCTCATAGCCAACCCCAACTACAATCCTCCGGCGAACAGCTGGGCACCCAGGCCGTCCATAAAGAAGGTGGTCATAGAATACATAGGTGAGACCTCAACAAGATTCCTTCAGCTGAAATCCGGTTACGCCCAGGCTGCAGGGATACCGACCAGCGACTGGTACCTGGTTCAGGGCCTGCAGAGTTCCGGCACAGTAAAGGTCTATTCGTTCCCAACAATAAGCATATACTTCTACAACTTCAATGCGAATATCAATGAGGCAATGCTCTCGACAATTGAGCCAAGCGCAAACCTGCCCAGCACATTCTTTGACAGTATTCACGTCAGGCGGGCATTTGCTGACGCATACAACTACACATTCTTCCTCAATGAACAGATAGGAAATGCACAGTACAATACCACATTCTCCAATGCATATGCTGGAATGCTTCCCAATGGGATGCTCTATTCGCAAAACATCTCCGTTTTAAGGAACCTAACAATGCTCCCAAGTTACAGCCTGAACAATGCCAAGGCCAATTTCACTGACTTTGTGAATGATCCACTCTTCAAAGCCATGGATCTCACTGTTGGTTCCAACGGATATATACTCTACAACGGAAAACCCCTTAACATTCCCATCTTCATATTTTCCGCGGATCCAATAAATGCTGCAGGAGCAACAACATGGGGTGATAACCTGCAGAAGGTTATTCCTGGTTTGCAGTTTGAGGTCATCCCGACACCCGTCCCTAACATGATAGGTTACCTTGTTCCTCGTTCCAATCCAATGCCTATATACGATATGAGCTGGGGACCAGACTACCCGTATCCTACGGACTACCTTGGCCCCATGGGATATCCTGGAAACAGCACTGATTTCCCAGGTCCCAACTCCATGACACCGTACTGGTTTGCAGACACGAGCAGCGGTAACCCCGTGGCAGGAGTTGGATCCATGGCAGCCCAGGCAGCCAACATGTCCACCATGAGACACCTGTACGATATGGGTGCAAGCAATCCTGGACAGGGTAAGTTCTACTTCCAGAAGCTGAACGAGATGCTCATAAACATGACGTTCTATGTTTACACCAACCAGGTTCATAACTTCTGGGTCATGAGTTCCAGTGTGAACCCAACGGACATATATAACTACCAGGAAAATGTGATGCTTGGAGGTGATGGCTTCATAATGTACAACACCCTCTCCTACACATAGTCGGACAATTATTAATAATCCCTAAATTTCACTTTTTTTCACTTTTATAAGAAAATAAATCAGTGAAAGAACCTGACTGAAAAAGAATTTTCAACTCCTGTATTCTGGTTTCCGAAACAGTTCATTCTGAAACAATCCTGCTTGAGACGTTGACCTTGGCTCCGGCCCTTTCAAGCGTGATGGATATGTTGCAGTATTTCTCCATGCTGAGGTCAATGGCTTTCTGCAGGCTCTCCTTGTCCACATTTCCGTGAACCACATATTCCATATTTATTGTTTCAAAAAGCTTGGGAAAATCATTGGTTCTGGAAGCCTCAATGTTTACCTCCATACCTGTGAAATTCTGCTTCATCTTTCTCAGTATGGAAACTATGTCCATTCCAGTGCAGCCTGCCATCGCCTGCAATAGCAGTTCATTTGGAGTGCTTGCCCTTGCAGGCTGGGATTCATAACTGGCATCCATGACAGTGTAATGATTTGTTTCACCGGAGGCAATAAAAGTGTAACCGTCAACCCATTTCGCTGATACTTTCATCAGGATGAGATAAAAACAGGGTAATTTTAACTTATGCCCAGGAATCATAAAACAATATGATAATCCTGCAGCTGATCTGGGAATGTTTCTAATAGATATTATGGCTATATAATGATGGAGCCAAGACCATCATTTGACAACCTCAGAAAACATGTAATCTCATTTGAAACAGCAAAGGGTCTTACATGGGAAATAGTTATGAGCTATGTGAAGCCTGAAATGGCAACCCCACTTTCTGATCTCACACTGAATGACCTTGCCA
Organism: Thermoplasmatota archaeon; assembly: GCA_023379355.1. The sequence continues at coordinate 646 of JAMCUD010000027.1, read as the reverse complement.
TATACCCTGGGGTGGGACTCTATTTTTTTTATGACAAGAGCAACAATCTTCAGTATGTAGGGAAGTGCACTTCCAGATCCTTTATTGAACGAGTACCCTCCCATTTTGATTGCCGGAAACATGCCCAGTTTGCTACAGTAGCAAAAAGACGGGGTGGAGAAAACAGCCCGACTGACGATATTTCAGAGATATCACGTGATGCCTTAAAAGATCTAAAATTGTTCCTTGTGAATTTCACCTATGATGAAAAGTCCTGGAGCAATGGAAATTATTCCAAGGACAACATTGAGTTCGAAACTGGCTGTGAAGCCAAATTCGTGGGGTATCTTGAGAGCAGTATAATATATAGCAAAAAACCTTGTTTAAACAGGCCAAGAATAACTCCAGTTAAAAATGTAGAATGTTAAGTCTGGGATATCTCCGTATTTTTAAGGGGTGTCTAAAATTCTAATTTTGATGACTTCATTAAAATTGAGAAGCTGGTAAATGAGCCTTCGTACATCCTTTTATTATGTCCAGGGTTACTGATGCGTGGCTCAGGACTACCTTTCCATAGAACAGCAGGTTAGGAATAGACTTTCACAATGTCTTGGGGTCAACCTGGTAAAAATGAAACTGAATGTATACGATAATCTCATGCATGAAT
>JAMCUD010000026.1 GCA_023379355.1 Thermoplasmatota archaeon | reverse complement strand
CCTGAAAAAGAGATAAGGGAACTTTACGAAAAGATAAAAGATCTACCGGAGACAGATTTCTACCTGGAAACATATTTCTCTGGATCAAAACTTGAAACATTTGTATCGTTGATTTACTGCCTTTTCCTGTGCAGGGAAAAGAAGATATGGTTATCGCAGGAAGGCCCTTACATGCCGGTTGTGGTGCATAAAGTGGAAAGTGAAAAAGATGGAACATAATAAAAGAAAAGCAGCCAGAATCGGAAATGCGGGATACCGATTCCGTGAAACGTTTTGGGCAATAACCAGATACAGGAAACATAAGAATCCTTACTGGGTCCATAGTAAGAGGAACCGTGAAACATACGGATACTCCGCAAGGTTTGAATTGTTGAAAATAGTGGCGGCGTTCGTCCTTACAGTTTCAATGATCCTTCTTTTCGTTCTTGTGATACACATGCTTATCTGATAAGCTTCACCTTTAACTGCAATCTTTGATCTGAGTCACATTCAGATCATCAGTAAAGGATAGCTTGTTATGGCTGGGAGAACCTGACTTTTCAAAAATTCTTTAATAGCATCCTTATTATTTACGTTTATAATGGACAGCATTGATCTAGCAGAAAGGAACATGGTTGAAATTGTAACTCATGATGATCTTGCCCGTCTTGATCTATCCCAGAGTGAGGGGTACATAGGATTTGAACCCTCAGGCATTCCTCATCTTGGTACAGCCATCATCTGGAAGGAAAAAATCAATGATCTTGTTGCAGCCGGTGTGCATGTGAGGATTCTTCTTGCTGACTGGCATGCCAGGATAAATGACAAACTGGGCGGAGACATGAGACTTATTCGACTCAGCGGCGAAATGCTTAAGGGAAGCCTCCTGGCCCTTGGCCTCTCTCCACAGGTGGAGTTTATATGGGCTTCCGATGTTGTGAAAGATCAGGCGTACTGGGAAACTCTCCTCAAGGTTGCAAAGAACACCAACCTGGCCAGGTTGAGAAGATCTCTCCCCATAATGGGAAGGACAGAGGATGATGCTGACACAGACTTCAGCAAATACCTGTACCCTCTGATGCAGGTTACCGACATTGTATACATGGATCTTGATCTGGCTGTTGGTGGGATGGATCAGCGGCATGCCCACATGCTTGCCAGGGACATTCAGGAGAGAATGGGCATTAAAAAAGTTGTATCTCTTCATGGCCCTCTGCTGGGAAGCCTGCTGGGTTCGGGAAGAATGGACTCCTTCAGGAAAATGTCAAAAAGCGATCCAAATTCAGCAGTTTTCCTGTCCGATTCTCCAGAGGAGATCAGAATGAAGATCAAGAATGCCTTCTGCCCAATGGGAGATATCGCTGGAAACCCGGTTGCTTCAATAGTTAAGGAGATATTTTTCCCATTTTCTGGAAAACCTCTCCTGATCAACAGGCCAGCATCAAAGGGAGGGCCGTTCAGCATTGGAAACTGGAATGAATTTTCTAACTTGTATATGGAGAACAAGATCCACCCAATGGACTTGAAATCGGCAGTATCTGAATACCTCATAGAACTGCTTGATCCTGCCCGTGAATTTTATTCCAAAAACTGGGAAAAATTCAAGGAGATACTGGCAATTTATAAAAAATGAAATGTCTGGACCCCTGTATTTCTGGCATTCCCCACAAGGACACCTTCTTGCAGAATACATGGAAAGACTCTTTATCCATTTCCGGAAAGATCAGCTGCATTGGCATTTCAGGCTTTTTCTGCTGAAGAAGTTTCATTTTTCATCTCAGACTTGAACCTCTTCAACCTGAAAATAAACATTACAAGAGCTGCCACTAAAAATGCACTGAAGATTATTGCGGCTACCATCCAGATATACGAGGTACTGGAGGCTACAGTTGAAATAACCTCTTTGCCGTTAACAGTTGTGTATCTGAAAGTAGTTATGACCGACATCATGCTTGTAACAAATACCAGAACAACCAGAAAGACAAGAATCATGAGGCTATCAGTTGTCTTTTTAACTACTCCCCGGTCCATCTGTATCATCTTCCTCCTGAATTTAGTATGCACAGTCCATTACCGAAATATTATTTAATCTTCTTATTTACTTCATGAAAAAAGGATGCACCAGAATATTACAGTGCAAGGTTGATACTTACACGGATTTTACTACCATGGCATATTTGAGGGCAAACTTTCCCTTCACTCCATATTTCCCCACAATGCAGATAAAAGTTTGAATGCTGTTCTTCTTTGTTTTACAGCAATCACTTCATTTTTTCAAGAGATACATTTTTTCCATCAAGGTAAAATCCGACTATATCTTTAGGTTCAATCTGGAGCTGTTCTGCAACTTTTTTGGGGAGAGTCATGCGGAGTGAACTACCTCTTTTGGATACATGCGATACGTCAATGAGTGTTTTCTCCATTTTTACCACATGAATATGCCCATAATGATATTTAAAACCATGCAAATTGTTTACATTGATTAATGATGGAACACTATTGCATTTAATGCATTAACTGCATTTGACTTCAGAAGAAAGAGTCCAGGTTGAACTGGCTGGCCTTTCTGTGCATTTTTTCCAGATTTGCTATATATGGTGACACCCGGTCTTTTGAAAAATCGTGCCTGTCGCAGAGCATCTCGATTATCTGGTCCCTTTTTACCTCCTGGAAGTTCGTGTCTGGATTTTCCACAACCGGTGGATTCATGAAGAAATCTTTTATCTCCGGAAGATTTTCTATCTCCCTGTTCTTTGCCTTCAGCACCTCTTCTATACTGCCATACTTTCTGATGAGCTTAACGGCAGTCTTTGCTCCTACCCTGTCAAGACCTGTATTGAAATCTGTTCCTACCAGCACTGCCACATCGATCATATTCTCTCTTGTCATGCCAAGTGTTCGAAAAGTTTCGGACGAATCGATAAGCTCGGGGGTAACATTTACATATATGTTCTTTCCGCTAACCTTCCTTCTGCCGTATATTGTGATATTCCTGTAAATCCGTTTTGCCCCGAAAAGGAGGCAGTCATAATCCTGTGATATTACTCCCTGAACAATGTCCCTCCCGTTCATCCATGAAGCCTGGGCTTCTCCTTCCGTGGGTGCCTGAACATATGGGATGCCCATGTAAGTGAGAAGTTCTTTTATTTCCCTGATCATATCTCCATTGATGTAATTGATTCTGGAAGAAAGAGACCGTATCTTCTCTACATCTCCTTCCTCTCTCGCCTTCTCAAGGTCACTTATATTTTTCTCCTTTACAATCCTCCGTTCTTCAAGGGTCCTGTTCTTCAGCCTGAATGGTTTTCCATCAAAGACGTAAACAGGCTTGATCTCGTTTTCAAGCATGGTTATTGTTCTGTAAAAAATGCCAGAGAGATGTGAGGTAACATTCCCTGATCGGTCCATTAGTGGAGTTCCGTCTGGTTGCCTTATACTGCTCAGGAACTGGTATATTATATTGTAGGCATCTATGGCAACCGTCATATTTGCAAGATCTTTAATTGTGATTTTCCTTTTCACAACTATATCACTTAAATCTACTCCCATCTCATCCCTCGCATGTCACTCCATATTCTACTATCCTGAACTTTGATTCTTTTCCCTCCGGTACAGACCTGTGCTTGATGACTCTTATTTTTCTAACACCATCGCCATCTTTTTCCAGCATTATTATTGATTTCATCACGTGATCTATTATGAAGCCTCCAAATGGTTGAAGATTCTTGGAATCGATATCCATGTAAATCTGGTTTGTAAGAAGAACCGGGATTGAAAATTTCAGGGCGATTCCGGAAAGTAGGGATAGTTGCCTCTGTATGCCGCTCATCCTGGAATTGTACTCGTTGGACTTCTCCAGCCTGAAGAATTCTGTGAATGAATCCACCACCAGTATTCCTGGGTTTTTCATCTTCTCAAGATTTTTACTGGCCCTCATCAGCGAGAGCTCCTGATCATCCAGGGATGAAACGCGGAACAGATGCATGTTCTCTGCAACTGTCCTGTCGGATCCGCATATCTGCATGAACCGGTCACCAGAGAAACCCTCCGTGTCAAGGTATATTGCTGTTTTCCCAAGCTTAATTGCCGCAAGGGAGAATACCATTGCGAGGTTTGACTTACCTGACCCTCCTTCACCATAGAATTCAGTTATGACACCGGGCTCAAGACCCCCGCCCATAACCGAGTCTATGCATGCAACTCCGGACTGGAGTCTTTCTATTAAAGTGGATGGATCAATTTTTTCCATTACACATGGTGATCATGTCGGGATATAAATAATAGGCTAAATCGTTCAACTGTGCTGATATTCCATCGAAACCGCATAATTTTCTATAAGTTCAACAACCGGCATAAGTTTCTCCGAAACCACAGTGGCCGATGCGAGTTCAGACAGGCCCTTCCTGTTTGGATTGTAAGCTATGGAATAACCTGAAACGGAGAACATGGATGCATCGTCCATGGAATCACCCACCGATACAGTATGAGATCGACCAATGCCGAGTAGACCCTGCAGGTATACAATATTCATGTCCTTTCTCCTGTAATTGACGTTCATTATACCAGAGGGCAAAACGAAACCATTCTTATCTTCCAGTATGCGGTTTGCAAACACATAGTGGAATTTTTCCATTCTGTCAATCTCCTCGGCAAGCAGCGAGAGCCCACCTGAAACTATGGCCACCCTGTGCCCATCTTTTTTTAGCCTTCTGATACTTTCCACCAGGTCTGGCCTAAGCATTATTCCTGAAAGAATCTCCTTGATTCTGGAAACCGGAACCTGGCCCAGCTTTCTTATCCACAGGGAAACATCCCTTTCCATGAATTGCTCGTAGGTTATTGAACCGCTGTTGAAAAGCGAGACGTTCTCGCTATTATCTACACCCATGCTCCTGTGCACGTATTCCCAGCTGCTGGGACACATGGTCAGTACTCCATCCATGTCAAATGTAACCAGCAACCCCTGTTTCGCCTCCATTGGTCTTCAGTATGTCCTTGCGAAAATAGCTGTGGATCCATCGCTTCCGCAGACAATGCACTTTTCTTTCTCATTACTGTCTCGATTCATTCCCAGGCATGCCATTTCTGTCTGTTCCTCTATCTTTCTTGAACATTCCTCTCTTCCGCACCAGAATAATTTTGCGATCCTTTCCAGCCCCCTGATTTCCTCTAAATTTACTGCGTTTACGGTCATATTTTTCATGTTCTCTGATGATCTGATGGTCAGGGTTTCCTTAATGGATGAAAACATACTTTCCACGTTTGAAAAGAATTCATCCTTTTCCATGGTCCTTTTGCCTCTTTCAGTTCTGAATGAAACCGTCACCTGGGACTTTTCGACCTCCCTTGCACCTATTTCTATTCTCAGTGGTACACCCCTCATCTCCCAGTCGTTGTACTTGTATCCTGGAGTGAAGGCATCACGGTCATCCATTTTCACCCTGAAGTCCAGTCCCCTCAGTTTCTCCATGATTTCACGGGAATATGTGTCAACGTCAACCTTCTTTGATGGAATTGGAACAATTACGATCTGCAGGGGTGCAATGTCTGGTGGGAATATGAGGCCAGTGTCGTCTCCATGAATTGAGATTACTGCTGCAAGGAGCCTCTCGCTCATTCCGAATGTTGTCTGGGAGACGTATTCATGGCTCCCATCATCCAGATCGTAGGTTATATTGTAATTTTTGGAGAAATTAGTGCCGTACTGATGGATTGTTCCTATCTGGAGTGCCCTGCCGCTGGGCATTACAGTATCAAATGCAAGAGTATATTTTGCCCCGGGAAACTTGTCCCAGTCCGGCCTCTGATTCACCATATATGGCAGGCAGAGCATTTCTGTGATCTTCTTCCAAATAGCCAGATATTCATCCATCTGTTTTTCAGCATCCTCGTATGTTGCATGCGCGGTATGTGCCTCAAAGAAATGGATCTCCCTTATCCTGATGAAAGAACGGGTATGCTTTGTTTCGTAGCGATAAACATTGACAATCTGGTAGATTTTCAGAGGAAGATCAGCATGTGACCTTACCCATAGAGAAAACATTGGGTACATGGCAGCTTCACTGGTGGGCCTCATTGCCATATCTTCTTCCAGTTTTTCACTCCCGCCTTTGGTGATCCAGAAAAGTTCGTTCTCAAATCCCTTCACATGTTCAAACTCCACCATGAGCTGCCCTCTTGTAATGAGAACGGGAAAACTGACCTCCTGAAAATCCATGGAGTCCACATATTTTCTGGTCAGGTTATCAATAAACTGCATTGCTTTCAGTCCGTAAGGCATCCAGACATTCATTCCCTTCACGGGGTACCTCTTATCGCTCAATCCGCTGCGGTCTATGATTTCGTTGTACCATTCACTGAAATTCTCCTTTTTGTTTTCCATGTACAGGTCGAGTATTTAAGATGTGTATAAAACATTTTGATTCGACTGTGATAGTGTACATGAATTGCTGTAATTTTGAAAAAAATATCGAAAATACATACTAAGAATCATAGTTTAGATCTTCTTCAAACGTATATGGTTTAACCGAATACTGAAGGGAGGTAGTTATAATGGAAACTGTGAAATACGAATGTAAAGACTGCAACAAGTCTTTTGAATCCAAGAGGGAACTGGATGACCACAATGAAAGAAACCACGGAGGAATAGGGAACAGTGAAAACAGACAGAGAAACAAAGACAGTAAAATGGATGATAAGATCGAAAAAAGAGAGGGGAAAAGAGACAACGATCTCAGAGACGAAAGAAACAAAACTGACAACAAAATCAGAGACAGAGATGCCAAGGAACAGGGTAAATAATCACCCTCTTCCCTGAACCACATGATTGACAATTTTACAAACAATGATTATCAAAAAAAGTACAAGCTTAATTGGGAATTTTTGACAACTCCAGTGATCACCCCTTTCTGTCCCTGCATTTTTTCATTTCTCAGATCTGAATTGTGCAGTACACTTTCAGTTTTTGAGAAAAATAATTGAACTATTTTTGATTCGCAAAAAGAAGCAAGGGAAAATGAGTGATTTTGCACATGACGTTGCAGATATCGATTAAGAATTCCTCCAGACCAGCCAAAAATGACGTTATGGCCTAAATTTGAGAATTCCACATTCTGAAAAATATAAATATTGGTAATCATTAGGTTCAGGTACAGGAGGTGCATCAGTTGGTCAGCTTTAAGAGACGAGATTACGATGACGATGACGATGACAGCGATGATGACGATGATGAGCTTTAATTAATTTTATTCCATTTTTAACTTTTTAGTGTGGTTTAACACGGTAGCAAAATGTACAGGTTGTAATTTTCCATTCTGTTTTTCCAGATATATCTATGTTATTCCAGCTAGAAACTATAACCATTTGAATTCATACCGGGTTTTGAGAGTTTATGGTATTTCATTGGATTGTTCCACTGGCAGTTTCAACTCCGGGTTAGTTTTGTGAAAACTAAAATAACAGTTTCCTGTATACCTTATTACGCAGGACCACAAACCTTTAAGTGTTGATCAGTGGATTTCACTGGCCAGATCATCAATAGTTGAGATATCATACGATCAGTCAGCCTCTGCTATTATATCGCAGAACCTTCAGGCAGGCAAGGAGAAGAAGAAAGTATGGTTTGGCGTAACTGATCTTGTCAACCCGGCGAGAAAATACCATGAGATCAAATTTCCAACTATCCCTGAAGACGAAGAGGTTATTGAGAAATTCAGGCACGGGAACAGCGTCCATGATATGATGTTCAGCTGGATCAGGTACTTTGCCCCAATGGCGGTACGGGAAGAGGAAGTGAACGGCGGAATGGATGGTTTACCGGAAGTGCGTGGAAGAATTGATTTCAGGATAGATAACCACATCATAGAATTCAAGACCACATCTCATGATATAAACTCCGAAAGCGATGTTTTGAATAAGAATCCCCAGGATCTGGAGCAGATCGTTTTCTATGCTGCACTCTCAGGACGGGTCCATGAAGAACACTACCTCGTCTATTATGAGCAGGATCACCAGGAACTTTTCAGGGCATTCACTGTAAGGATCAGATCTGGGGCGGACCCCATAAGTTACATGAGAAACAGACTTGATGCTATGATCAATTCTATCCTGAATTCAGATCCAGAAACACTGGGAAGATGCAGATATTTTGAATATGGATGCAAGTTCAGCACCAATAAAATCTGCAGCTGTGGCACATTTTCACCCTTGGATCCGTCTTTTCTCTACAATGAAGTGGTAATAGAACGTAACCGGGAACTGGAGGCAAAACTTGATGAGGGCAGAATGAACTCCTCCATTCAAGGATATGGGAGTTTTTCACTCTGGGATCTTCTCATACCCAGAAGGACATACCTGGAACGAAAGGGGCTTCTTGATCCTGCTGAGGAAGCAGAAACTTTGAATCCCGATGAGACTCTCATAAATATCAATAACGCAGTTTATGATTCCGGGATATACAGGGAACGCAGGGAGATCAGGATAAATGGCAGGTCACTTGGTTATGTTCCAATGGTTTCCCTTGCTACAGTTCCTGATGTGGGAGGTGAACAGTACGAAAGAATATATCCCGCCCTAGTAAGATCCTACGGCTTTGAACCTGACAAGCTTTCAACTTCAAAGTTGTCGCCCTTTTACATTCTGAGACTGGCAATGATCTGCAGCCTCACGGGATCAAATGCTGGATATATCATTGTGGGATTCAGGAATGACGGGATCAGGGCAAAATGTTTCAGGGTCAGATTCCGGGACCTTCCAGCAATAAGAGATAAAATCATGGAGAGAATAGAGGAGATGGAATATTCAATCAGTTCAGATAGAACGGAACACCTGCCCCATTGTCCTTCTTTTGTTCAGAACAATTGCGGAATGGCATGTCTCTGCAGGCCTTCATACGGCTCCTGATCAGAATCTCTTTCAGGAACACCACTCATGATCATATCTGGTAGGATTTATCTATTTTCACATAATATGGACATATGAATTTCATAGTTATTGGAGGAGGTGCAGCAGGTATGTCTGCTGCTTCCAAGGCCAAGAGGTCCGATCCTTCACTATCCGTAACAGTGCTGGAGAGCGGCAAATATATTTCATATGCAGAATGCGGAATTCCGTATCTTATACAGGGAATAGTTCCCGAGACTTCCAGCCTTCTCCACTATCCACTGACAGAATTCACAGTTAAAAGGGGAATAGATGTTCAGACAGGGACTGAGGTTGAAGCCGTGGACAGGAATGAGAAGACCCTGCTACTGAAGGACGGGAGAAGACTGAAATATGACAGGCTTCTCATCTCCACGGGGGCATCCGCAAATGTACCACTGGGAAAGAATTGCGGGAATGTATTTGGAATTCGGAGCCTTGAAAGTGGGGAATATGCTAGAAATATCACGGAAAAATTCAATGACATAGTTATAGTGGGTGACGGAGTTCTTGGTCTTGAACTGGCATCGGTGCTTCATGAAAGCGGGAAAAATGTCACACTTATTTCAAAACATTCCAGAATCCTTCAGAAACTTGATGACGATATTGCAGCACATGTCCACAGGGAAGTTTCCTCAAGGATCAGAATTGTTACAGACACCTCCGTCACAGATATCAAGGAAAGTGGGGGAAAATTGTCAGTTGAGACATCAACCGGAAAACTGGAAGCAGAGGTTGTAATTTTTGCGGTTGGTATAACACCCAATGTGGATCTGGCCAGAAATGCCGGGCTAGATCTGTTCATGGACAGGGCAATACTGGTAAACAGGTCAATGCAGACATCCGATCCGGACATATTTGCAGCGGGAGACGTTGCAACAACAACCAATCTTGTCACAGGAACAACGGATTGGCAGCCGCTGGCCCAGGTAGCGAATAAGATGGGAAGGGTTGCCGGATCCAATGTTGCCGGTAAACCAATGGAGTTTCCAGGGTCACTGGGGACAACCCTTGTGAAGATTCTAGATCTTGAGGTTGGTTTCACAGGTCTCAACAGCAGGGAACTTAAGGAGAAAGGCATAGAGTTCAGGGAGACCATGGTTAAGGCAAAAAGCAGGGCTGCCTATTATCCTGGTGCCGAGGACGTCTATGTGAAGATTCTCATTTCGAAGGAGAAAGATAATGTTCTTGGGGGCCAGATCGTCTCAAAGGATGGGGGTTCCTGGAGGCTGAATGCACTTGCTATGGCAATACAGGGTGGTTTTACGGTGGAAGATCTCTTCTATGGTGATCTGGGTTATTCGCCTCCCTTTGGTCCAGTCTGGGATCCGATTATTATAGCAGCAAGCATCTCCATGAGGGATTAGATTCAAAATGGAAAGTACCCTTGAAGGATCAGTGATCCTTCTTCATCCAGATGTCAGAAATATGCTGCAGAAGCTTGGTTTAAACAAGCTTACTGAAGCCCAGGAGAAGATGATACCGCAGGTTATCCATGGAGAAAATGTACTCCTGCTTTCACCTACAGGTACTGGAAAAACAGAGGCTGCTATGCTTCCCATTTTCAGCAAGATACTGTGGGAAAAACCGCGTCAGATTTCCACGCTTTTTGTAACACCACTCAGGTCTCTTAACCGTGACATGGTATCCAGGCTGGTAAAATATGGAGACATGCTGGGTCTGAGAGTTCAGGTCAGGCACAGTGACATATCGCAGGCAGAGAGGAGAAAGATCGTTGTTGAACCTGCGGACATTCTTGTTACAACACCGGAATCACTTCAGATTCTCATGAACGGTAAGCGGTTGAGGGAGGTCATCTCCAGCATTAAATATGTCATTGTTGATGAGCTTCATGAGACAGCACAGAATGAGAGAGGGTCACAGTTTGCCATTGGACTCTCGAGACTCAGAAATATCTGCGGGGACTTCCAGATCATCGGTCTTTCTGCAACTGTGGGGAATCCTGAGGATCTTTCCCAGTACCTTTCGCCTGTAAAGAAGGCTGTGATTGTTTCTGCCACACCCAGGAAGATAATGGACATAACTGTCCTTATTCCAGACAAGGCACCCCCTGAGGTTTCAGAAAAAATGGGATGTGAAGACGATTATGCGGGGGCCATACTGCACATATGGAATCTTATAAACAGTCACAGAGGTACGCTTGTTTTTGTGAATACCAGAAGTGTTGCGGAGGACATAGCATTCAGGCTGAAGATGTATTTTGGAGAAATACCTGTTCATGTACATCACGGTTCACTGTCAAGAGATGCCAGAGAAACCGCTGAGACTGGATTCAAAAAAGGAGATATCAAAGCGCTTATCTGCACATCCTCACTGGAACTGGGGATTGATATCGGTTCTGCTGATCTGGTCATACAGTTCAATTCTCCAAGGCAGATCAATAAACTTATACAGAGAGTCGGCAGATCTGGGCACTGGATAGAGAGGACCTCAATGGGAGAAGTCGTATGCAGCGACATAATAGAGCTTGAGGAGGCTTCTGCAATAATCTCCTATGTTCTTGAAGGACATCTGGAAAACATAGCAATAAGGAAGAATTCCCTTGCAACCGTTGTGAACCAGATAATATCAGAAATAAATATCAAGGGTAAGATTGACGCTGATAATTTTTACAACACTGTAAAAGAAGCATATCCATTCAGGAATCTTGAAAAGGATGATTTTATCCAGACTGTTCAGTTTCTTGCATCAACTGGCAAGATATGGTTTGAAAACAACGAGATCAGGAGAAGAAGGGGTATATTGAACTATTACCTTGAAAACATATCCATGATCCCCAGTGAGAAGAATTACAAGGTTATCGATATAATAAACAAGAAGTTTATAGGCACTCTTGATGAAAGATATGTTATTGATGAGATAGAACCAGGGAGCTACTTCGTCATAAAGGGATCAACATGGAGGACCATACGTCTGGACAGCGAAAAGATATTTGTTGAACCTTTTGCGACTGCAGCCATTGCCCCCAAATGGTCGGGAGAGGACATTCCTGTGCTCATGGATGTTACAACCAAAGTGTCTGACAACAGAAAAACTTCCATCATACCGGAATTTGTGTCGTCTGGATCGAGAGATCGCCTCAGGGAATGGTATGGGTCAAACAATGCCACAATGGACAGGGTGGTTATTGAAACAAGGGGAGGTGAAAACATAATCCAGATACTGCTGGGCACAAAGGGCAACTTTGCACTGGCAGAAATACTCTCAATGATAGTTACATCAATCACCGGGGAAAGTGTAGAGATGGACTATTCACCATACCACATCTACATAAGGAGCGCAAGAAAGATTCTTCCCAACGAGATGGAGAGATTGATAAGGGGCATAGATCCAGAAAAGGTTGAGGAATATGTTAAAAGCTCAGCCAGAAGATCAAGATTCTTCAGCGGAGTATTCCTCTATGAGGCGAAGAAGTTTGGAGTCATAAGCAACGATGCAGACCTGAACAGGATCAGATTTGAGAAGATAGTTGACGCGTACAGAGAATCACCACTTTTCACGGATTCCATTAGGAAGCTGATGTTCGACTACATGGATCTGGATACCCTGAAGGATTATCTGCTGAAGATAAACAGGAACGAGGTGCAGTTTGACGGAAGAAACAGCATATCTGCAGGATCAGAAGTGTTTCTCAGGCACTATTCAGAAAGGGTTGCACCCCTTAAACCTACAAAGACCATACTTGACACTGTAAAGAAGAGGCTCATGAATGAGGAAGTTACACTTTACTGCACTTCCTGCGGCAACGTAAGAACGCAGAAAATACGGGATATAAGCAGGATAAAGTGTCCTGAATGCGGAAGCAGCCTCGTAGCTTCACTATCACCCTTTGAACGGGAGATGCTTTATGACCAGAAAAACTACGATTCAGCCAGGACAAGAAAGAGAATTTCAAAGAATGCACACCTTATAAGGGAGAGGGGGATGCAGGCCGTCATAGTGCTGGCAGCCAGAGGAATAGGCCCGGAAACTGCCTCAAGACTGCTTGAAGTGAGCTACTCCAACGAAGATGATATGATCCGATCAATACTTACTGCCGAGATAGAATTCGCCAAGAACAAAAGATTCTGGGACTGAATGTTCTTTTCACCATGAATAATAATGCTACAGCCATGGTAAGTGTTCAGTGATCTGAAGTTCATCCGAATCCGCATTACGAACCGAAAGATCCATATATAATGGATGCATTATAATATTATAATGGATAAAACACCCGAAGGAGGTCCAGATCATAAGAAGATCATCGATGATCTTTCAAGGAAGATAGTAGAGCAGAAAAAGATCATAGAGGAACTCCGTAAGGAGAAGGAATCTCTCAGGAGGGATCTGGAGAAGCTTAAGAAGGATTTTGATGAATACAGGGTGAGACATCCAGAGAATGTTGGCATAAAAAATGGAAAACCATACTATTACATGCCTGAAACTGCCGCAGCTGATCAGAATAGTGCTGAACCACAATCTGAACAACAATCCGAACCAAAGCCGGAA
>JAMCUD010000025.1 GCA_023379355.1 Thermoplasmatota archaeon | reverse complement strand
GCTTCTATTCTGTTAAGTTCAAATTCCTGGAAAGCCCATCTGATCAGAGCTTCCAGTGCCTCCGTCATTATACCTTTTCTCCAGTACTCGGGGTGGAGTTCATAACCAAGTTCTGCTATGTCGGATTCCAGATCCATGTTCCAGAGGCATGCTGTACCTGCAATGAGGTTTGGTCTCCTCCACAATAATGCACCAGAACAGGGTCTTCCCTTCTGAATAATCCTTTTGAATTTCCTTTATATATTCTTCTGTCCGGTTCATAGAAATATGCGGCTTCCTCCCATATTTACCAGTGACATTCGGCAGGGACTTTATGGAGAAAATGGCTTCAGCATCCGTCAGGGCGATCTGTCTGAGAAGGAGCCTTACCGTTTCAAGAACTGGAAACCCTTGAAATGCAGCTTCCCGTGACATCATTATCAATAAAAGGGGTGCTTATATTAAGGTTTGTCACTCAACACATAGAGGCTCTTCCCTGATTTATGATTACCTTTGAGCCATCGGGATGACCGGCATTCTCTCCAGTCATCCTACTTAATATTCATCCATATTATTTGTAATAAAGAACATAGGAGGTTTAAAGGAAAGTAAGATTATTTCAAATGATCGGCTTTCCAGATTGAGGCTCATGACACTAAATGCGCGTTCAGTTCTGTCCATCCTTGCATCATTCATGAAAGCAAATCCAGAAATCGAATTTGAAAAAATAGGAGAGAGCCCTCATTTAGAAGATAAAAGCGTTCTATGGAATTCAAACCGGGAGAAATATTACCATAACTACAGAACTGCCTCATTCCTTGACATGGGATTCCATCCACCAATAACCATGTCATTTCATCGGACCTATGGTCGGGAGGAGATCACGGTCGATCGTCTGGATGTAAGGATGGATCACATTTTAGCATATATACACGGTTCCCAGAAAACAGCAATCAGAAGAATAGATCTTGAAAATGTTCTGAATATATGCTTTCAAAAGATTCAAAGCTGAAAGTGAGGGGAAATGGCCCTTAAAATATGACAGAATTTATCCGAAAGTTCTTTTTCAGACAATCCTTATCTCTTGTTTAGATTTCATGGATGCATGAAAGTATCAATTATGAGGGAGACGGACAGCAGAACTCTGAAAAAATGCAGAGAAATTCTGGGCTGCGAGGTTAAGTCTATGGACCCTTACGGGGCCGATATACAGGTCATTTACAGAAAGTATGAAATTCTCCCTGAGCTGAAGATGATCCAGACGATCTCTGCCGGAGTTGATCATCTTGATTTTTCCAGGGTGCCAGAAAAAGTCCTCGTCTGCAGCAATGCAGGAGCATTTGCGGACCCGGTGGCTGAACATGCATTCGCCCTTCTTCTTTCAGTGAAGAAGAGAGTACTGGATTTCGAAAAGCAGCAGAAAAACGGTGTATATCAAAAACTTCCCGTCTCCAGCCTTATCGGCCACACCTTTGGAATTTTCGGTTACGGCGGGATAGGAAAGAGTGCTTCCAAAATAGCCAAATCTCTCAGGATGCATACAATAGCATATTCAAGGTCAAGATCAGTGGACGAGAACCTGGACAGTTTTGTGAATTCTCCGGAAGAACTGTTCCGTCAATCTGATGTCCTGCTGCTCTCCATGCCCCTGAATGCCTCAACAAGAGGCATCGTCGATGGAAAACTGCTCTCCAAGTTCTCGGGTGACACAATAGTGAATGTTGCAAGAGCAGGTGTGGTAAACAGGGACGATATGTTACAGTATCTTCATCAGAATCAGGACAAAATGTACCTTACTGATGTATGGTGGGGGGAACCGGATGTGAAATTTCCACTGCCATCCAATGTCCTTCTGACACCTCATGTGGGAGGAATAAACAGGGACCTGGAAGAAGAAGCCGTCTACAGGGCCTGCCAGAATGTAAGGCTTTTCATAGAAGGAAAAAAGACCGAACATGTGGTATTGAGGGAAGAGTACAGTACTGAAAAGGTCTCATGAAAACTCAAAAAGCTTTCTCTGTCCATTATCCTTCTCAGCTGTGTTCTGATTGGCCGGATGGCCTCCAGAACTTTCACCCTCAATCTCCGGGTAGTCATCCATCAAACCTTCAAGCACCCTTTTCAGCGTTTCATCCACTCTTCTGGCGTAATATTCCCAGTCAGGGGTTGCATTGAATGGAACACCGTCCATGTATGGTTCCACCTCCTGGGGTGATTTCCTGCTGTTGGTGACAATCCATGAAACCTTCATCCCAGGTATAAAGGTCTCACCAAGCTCCATGAGTTTCTTTGCCACCCGTATATTTGCCAGAGACTGTTCTTTGTAGTTTTTGAAATCCCTCACGGACCTGGATATCACAAGATCATCGATCTTGATGTGTTCAGTGTCGCCCTTCATTATCTTATCTATGATATCATTCCTGTATGCTATGGCACCATCCAGATCCCTGGAAAGCACCAGATCGAAAACCCGGGAAAGGGCTTCACTCTGCAGATCGAAGGAATCTGTCCTTCTCACCTCATAACCCCTTATGAGAATCTCTCCATTCTGAGACTCCGGATAAACGATCTTCCCAGCATATCTCTTCTTCGCTCCATGGGAGAAGAGTGGGTCCATGACCTTCTCAAATTCAACCGTTACACCCTCCTCTCGTGATATCCGTTCGCTCAATTCTCTCCCTATTTTTATGGCCTCAGCTGAATTTCTGCTTCCGGATTCTATGAATACTGAGTCAGTGTCTCCATATATGACCTTGAAATTCTGTGTCTTGAGTTTTTCTATAAGCGACTTTATTGTCTCCCGGGCATATCCGGTAACTGCGCTGCCGATCTCAAGGTTTGTGAACCTGTAGAATGAAGAAGCCAGAACACCATAGAATGTATTCATGAGTATCTTGAGCGCACCCTGAATACCATCCAGGTACTCCCTTTCCTCCGCATCTGCAGCCTTCATTTTTTTCTTTACCTCATCCCTCTCCTGCATCAATTCCCTCAGAAGACGGGGAACAAGCCCCGCTTTCCTGCTGACATCCATAAACCGCACACCGTTAGGGGCAGTATTCTCGCCGTCAGGGCTCAGCGTTGTGAAGCAGATGTTGTATTTCATGATCATGGATGGATACATACTCTTGAAGTCCAGGACTATGACATTGTCATATATCCCCCCTCCAATGGAATGGACGTATCCACCCTCTATTGGGGCCTCCTTTCCTGTCCTCCCGGTCATGGGAACTCCAATCCTCTCCCGGTCTGCCTTTCTTATCAGCAGTGAGTCTACGTAATTGCTGGTCCCGCCGTTGGACACATCATCGAAAGGCAACCTGGTAACCGTTGACATGAACATGTTTCTGTCAACAACCCTCAGTTTCCTGAATATTTCAAGGGTAAGAAACGAGTCCTTAATGCAGTACTGAATAACCTCTTCTCTTCTGTTTTTCCATTCTTCCTCTATCTTGAGCCTGTTAATATTGTCCTTTCCCTCATTTAGAAGCTCCTGAGCAACGTAGTTCAGTGTTTCATGTTTTGGATGCATTATCTTTTTCACAGCCCACCAGGTATCAGATATAGTTCTGCCATGAAGCCTCCAGTACTGGCTCTGCACCCTGTGTGGCTGTTCACGGTCCCTCCCTATTCTGAATGGAATACCGAATTTGTTCATCCGGGACTGTATTACGGGCAGGTCGTACCCGTCTATGTTGTATCCAGTCAGTATATCCGGGTCAGCAGCATTAACCACAGATACAAAATTCTCCAGTATGGTCCTTTCATCTCCATCGATGTAGCCTTTGGTTAGTTCTTTTCCATCCCAGATGGAATAGCCTATCATAAGTATGTGACCGTATTCCTCCCCATTTAATGGAGTAACAGCGTTTTCAATGTCGAAACTCAGTATCTTTAAGGGAGGTACAAAATCCTCAGTTTTCTCTATTCTATCAATTCTAACAACAAGATCTGTCGTGAAGTTCTTGCGTTCTTCCGGAATCTCTTCACAATTTATCTCTATGCAAGGTTCAAGATCCATGTCGTAGATGAATCTGTGGTGAAACGGTATATCTGCCGCAAGTACTCTGAATTTAAAGCCACACTTTTCCCTGAGCTGTGGGACCTTCCATGGCGATTTCACGAAGATCCTGGTAGCATTCTTGTCCTCGCCTTCAACCCAGAGTTTGATGTTCCTGGATTCAACAAACTCCTCATCTGCCCTGTATAGCTGAAGGCACTGTTCTGAGGGTTCAACAAGATCAAAATATGGTCTGAAGCCAAAGAAAAGTGCTGTTATTGATCTGCCATCCTCTGTCCGGCCGAACAGCTCAACTGCAACGTCCCTCCTCCTGTATGACGCAACAAGGACGCGCATTCTGATTTTCATGTGTTCTCAAATGTAGCCCTATTTAAAAACTTGACCCAAAGTCCGATATGGGTTGGAAATCCTATTAAAATCTAACTGGAAATGTTAAATAGATTCGGTTGTATGTTAAGATTGATGTAATCCTCCTGTTTTCAGAAAGCAGAAAGAGGGGTGCAAGTTTTATGCCGGAAATAATTGATATTGTCAGAAAGCACAACGATTACAGGGATTCTGTACTGAATCTGCAGGCTTCGGAGAACTTCCTTAGCGAAAAAGCCCGGGAAGCTCTCGGTTCAGACATGGCTTCGAGGTATTCCCTGGAGATAAATGGTGAAGAAGCCTACGGAGGTGCAAAATTTTCGGAGGAAGTGCTGCACAGCACTGAGGGGCTGATCTCACAGATTTATAAGTCAAAGTATGCTGAAGTGAGGCCCATCGGGGGGCATATAGCTGCAGAAGTTGTACTTCTTTCGACTGTCAACAGAAAGGACAATATTCTTTCCATCCCGGAAAAATTTGGAGGGTATACCGGGTATGAAAATGGATATCTTCCCCAGATGAGTGGAATAAACAACTACAGTATACCTTATGACGGTGAAAAACAGGAGATAAAATTCTCGGAGCTTGAGAAACTGATCAGATCCACGCGGCCAAGGGCTCTAGTTCTAGGCCAGTCTTTCTTTGTAAAGCATTATGACCTGAAGAGGGTGAAAGAGCTCTGCGAACCAAATGGAACCTTTCTATTATATGACGGTTCCCATGTAATGGGTCTCATTGGCGGGGAGGCTTTCCAGAAGGATGCCATGAAATATTGCGACATTCTCTATGGTTCTACCCACAAATCATTTTTTGGCCCTCAGGGAGGCGTAATCCTCACAGATAATGAGGAGTTATATGCAGAAATAGGCAAAAATATAACCTGGAGAGCCATGGATAATTTTCACCCTTCCAGGGTGGCGGCCTTGGGGGTTGCAGCTGAAGAGATGATTCTACATGGAAAGGAATATGCATCCCTGGTTACCACCAACAGCAGGAACCTTGGAAAGGAGCTCTCTGATAGGGAAATTGGAGTCAAATATTCCCCATGGTATTCAGAAACACACCAGGTGATTACCGATCCAGACTTCATAAAGCAAAGGGGTATAACCATGTCCAGATTCAGTGAAATGCTGGAAAAAAATGGTATGATAATAGACAGAGAGGGTAGAATAGGTACCTCTGAGATCTCCAGATATGGTTTTTCCGGCATGGATGAAATAGCAGAACTGATATCCAGGGCAATGGAGGGGAAGGATGTGAAGAGAGACGTTCTGGAGTTAAAGGCGTCCCTGAAAAGAGTATACTGAGGTGATATGAATGAAAGTAAGCGAAATAATGACATGGAAAAATCTGGTCACTCTGCCATCTAACGCAACTGTTTCTGAAGCATTCGCCAGAATGAGAGGGACAGGGGTTCATCAGGTCCCCGTTCTTAACGGAACCACATATTCCGGAATGCTATTATTTAGGGAACTTCTGAAGAAGAGAAGCGTTCAGTCAACAGAGAAGATTGGTTCAATAATCATCAAGACCCCGAAGCTGAGGGAGAGCGACAACATAAAAGTTGCCGCAGATCTGATAAAGAAAGCGGGAATTCCGGCTCTTCCTGTGGTCTCGAGGGGAAAGCTGCTAGGCATTGTTTCAAGAACCGACCTGCTCAGGAACCTCAAGGAGTTCAGCCCGGTGAATGAGGTCAAAGTTCGAGATGCAATGACTTCAAACCCCGAATATGTGCATGACAATGATGGTCTCAAGATTGCACTTGAAAAAATGAGGGGCCTTGACGAAAGCGAATTCCCGGTGCTATCTAAGGACGGCAAACTTGCGGGTATAATCCATGTTAAGGATCTGTCGTCATCTGCCCTTTTAAGGGGTGAAAATGCAGAGAGAGACGGCAACCTGTCAGGGGAAACAAGGAAAGTAGACCCTGTCTGTTCATCCATAATGGGAAATCCAATAAGCATAAAGCCGGATATTACACTGGGAGAAGCTGCCGTGGAAATCCTGAAGCACGGTTTGCACACGATTCCGGTAACAAACAGTGACAATACACTTGCAGGAGTACTTGGGGTCATGGACATTCTTCACTTGATTCAAACCACCGGGAGGCAG
>JAMCUD010000024.1:13493-13774 GCA_023379355.1 Thermoplasmatota archaeon | reverse complement strand
AGCTATATATTATGCAGATTTCCAATTAATATGGTTGAGAAGCGGATCATACTCTTTGTTTCTTTTGCTGTCATTGTGGTAATCGCAGCATCAGTTGGATTTTACGAATTCGGCTTGTATAATGGAGAAGCTTCAGGATTCCGAAGTGGTTTTGCCCAAGGCGCCAGCAGTATTTTGATACAACCTATGACCGAAATTGATTTGGAACCTAATCAAACGGTTCTCGTTATCCCTAATTTGGCTCTCGTTGCCCCTAATTTCCCCCCCCCTAACAACCTTAT
>JAMCUD010000024.1:0-13483 GCA_023379355.1 Thermoplasmatota archaeon | reverse complement strand
GAGCTTCGGTACTTTCAGTACTGGCTATCGCTCTTATATTTCTGGGACCGTGTCATTGAATATGACGCAGGCGAAGGGACTGAATATATTTTTCAGAGCCAACCCGACCAATGGAGGTGAGGTTGTCCTTGATTTCAATAGTCCACTGCAAATGTTTTTAAACTAATTTTTCCTCGATAAAAACGGTCAAGGCTCCACTTATTCTGTTCGCAATGGAACCAGAGGAATTCTAATTGCAAACAATAAATTCGTATAATCCTTTGGTCACGCAAATTGAGTGGTATTTACTATATTCCGATACTAAACAATATATGGATATTGTCAGATTTTAGTTGATAAAATGAATGAAGAAATAAAAGTAAAAATTCACAAAACATCATCAGAACATGTACGGTAGTGGAATTGTTCAATTCACAAATCATTTCTGCTACTTCCATTATTACTGGAAATCAACGATGATTTGAAGATGTCTTTTACACAATCTGTGTGTCTATCCATCAGGCCGGATAATCAGACCAAAAATAAAATATTAGTTCATTATGCAGAATGGCTTTGCATTTGTTGCAGTGCAATGAGAAAATGGGCGCGTGGCCCAGTCTGGATATGGCAATAGCCTCCTAAGCTATAGATCGGGGGTCCGAATCCCCCCGCGCCCGCTTCAAAAATATTGGAACGTCTGAACAGACTCAATCGTAGTATATGTGAAAATGGGTCTGAAAAAAATTCTCAGCTGAACTGGAATAAGGCCCCAATTTAGGCAAATTCAAAAGTTCAATTAAAGAACATGGGGTACTAACTTTCAATTTTTCATGGAGAATTTTCAGAATTCAAAGTTAGGTAGAAACATCAGATTTTATTTAACTCTGAAAAATTATCAACACTTCTGATCTCCATCACTACAATTGCAACGGCAGATCAGCTTTCATGGATTTTGGAAATTGTTAAAAGATGTTAAGAAAAATCACTGCTCCATCCTTGGAGCAAGCAGGAAGCTTCCTTTCATGGATTCCTCAGGTTTATTTCTGTTCTGGCCAAACTGAAATTCTATAGTAAGGGGGTAATCATCCTTAAATCCAAGCTTCAGTACATCTGAAGTGGAGAGTGATTTAACGAATTTCAGCAGATATTCAAGGGGATAGGAACTCTTGATAGTGCCGTTGCACCTGATCTCCTTAAGCATGTCCTTGTGCAGTATCATTTCAGATTCTTCAGAATCCGATGATGATTTGGCCCGAAAATCATCCGGGCTCATTGTCAGTCTTATTGCATCTGATACATCTTCTGCAGCTTTCAGTCCACGTTCAAGTTCAATTTTTTCTACCAGTACATAGGATTCAGAATTTATCTGCGGAACCCTTGGAGTATTAACCGAATTATTATCCAGAAGAGATATGCTCTTTACAATAGTTCCAATCTCGAACCTTAGTTTCTCTTTTTCCTTGGTGACCGTCACGTTATCGCTTGACCCTGCAAGCCGAATGATTGACTTGAGCCTCTCAACATCCATAGAGAGTTCCTCATCACCTGAGACATCATATTCTGCAAAGGAACTCTTTGGAACATCGATGCTTATCATTGCAACATGTGCCGGGTCCACTGCCTTCACTGAGAGACCGTTCTGGTCTATCTTGAATTTTGCTTCAGATACCACAGTATTGAGAAGATCCGCAATCTCTTTCAAATTTTTTACTGATATAGTTAACCTTACCATTTGATCAACCCTTTAAATTAATTTTTTAGGTTATTGGTTAATGCCTTTGCCCATAAGTGACTTTCTCTCCCAGCTTTCGCAGGGATCTCGCCACTTCAAAGGTTGCTGGCTGAATCTCCATGGGCTTTAATCCCTTTCGGCCCGAAATTACTCTGTCCATCATGCTAAGCCACCCGAATTTACGGTTTCAGGCGAGCATGAGGCAATATGCCATCAGACCACTTTTACTTCTGTCTGCCAGCGGAGGGATGGCTATCCCTGGAGAGATAATAAGTTTTCGCTCAATCTCATCCCCCATCCTGTGAAGGGGGAATTCACGCTCCCATATGTTAAAACTTTCCCAACATATCTTCGGGATCTTAAATTTGGATAGTATTTCCCATGATTCAAGCCTTGTTTAACAAGATCGATTGACAATGAACACAATAAAACATAAATAATGAACTGCCATTTTCAGATATGTATGACGAGGGATTCCCCGAGGCAATCATGAAATTAAAGGAGGAAGGAAAGCAGTTTGCCATAGCCACTGTTATAAGAACTGAGGGGTCATCCGTTGCAAAACCTGGGTTCAAGGCTCTTGTACAGGGTGATCGCATAATCCACGGAAATCTGGGTGGTTCCTGCCCCGAATCAGTTATTATAGAGGAATCGGAAAAGGTCCTTAAAACTGGTACACCAAAGATATTCAAGGTACATATGGAGAAGACCACAGATTCTCTTACCGCACTCATTAAAAACAGAAACGATGATGATATCTACGTTGAGACATTCTGTGGCGGTTCCATAGAAGTGTACCTTGAACCATATTTTCCAACTGAAAGGATCGTGATCATAGCGCAGGGAGGAAGAGACGAAGTGGAAAACCAGCTATTGAAATTTGGCAAACTGGCAGGATTCAGGACCTTGGTAGTTGACCCTCTTCCAAACCTCGACGCGGACCCAGATGAACTTATTTCGGATCTTGGGTTAAATCTGGATAGCCTTGATATCCTCCCAACAGACTTCATTGTAATCCTGACAAAGGGTGATACAGATATACCTGCTCTTGAAGCTGCGGCAAAACACAACCCCTCCTACACCGGAATAATGGCGAGCAGGAAGCGTTTCAAAAATGATGTCGAGATACTAAAGGAACGAGGGATATCTGAAGCTTTCCTGAAGTCGGTTCATTCTCCCATAGGGATCGATATTGGGGCTGTAACACCTTCTGAAATTGCATTAAGCATAATATCGGAGATCATAAAAGAAAAGAGGAAAAAGTTCTAAAACGGTATATTTTCAGGAATTTTTAAATACAATTTATAACTATTTGGTTCCATGAGACCTACTGAATTCGACTATTTTGCTCCAGGTACTCTTGAAGAGGCAATCGGTCTCCTGAAGAAGTACGACGATGAGGCAAAGGTGCTGGCAGGGGGACAAAGCTTGATTCCCCTCCTTAAATCAAGAGTTGCTTCCATACCGTGCCTTGTTGATATAGGAAACATAGATTCACTGACATATATCACAAGGAACGATAGGGTCCTTCTTGTTGGTTCCACCACAAAGGTAAGCGCTCTGGAAAATTACAGGAATTACGGTAAGAATTTTGAAATTCTGAAGGAAGCAACTGCAAGTATTGCTGATCCGCTTATAAGAAATATGGGAACAGTGGGGGGAAACATTGCCCATGGCGATCCAGGCAATGACCTTCCTGCTGTTTTAATGGCACTCGACGGTACAGTGACGGCTACAGGCCCCGGGGGACAAAGGCACGTAAAGGCCAGGGAACTCTATGTAGATTCATACACGACTACACTTAATGGCAATGAGATTATAACGGAGATCCAGTTTCCAGACTGGGGAACAAGAAGTTCAGGAACGTATATAAAATTCAAAAAACCAGCTGGTGACTTTTCAATCGCGGCAATTGCCATTCAGCTAAAGGTCAATAAAGATGGACTCTGTGAGAGATTTGGATCGGCTGTTGCGTCGGTTGGTCCAACCTCAATATTTCTGAAGAAAGCTTCAGAGACAGTTGTTGGATCAAAAATAACTCCAACGGTAATTGAAAAAGCCGCAGAAGCAGCAGCAGGAGAAATCAGTCCAGTTGCTGACAGGAACGGCACAGTGGATCAGAAGAGAGAACTGGTCAGGAAACTTTTCATAGAGGGTACAAGGAAAAGTCTGAGAAAACTTTGAGGTGAAATATATGGCAAAGAAGGATGTTAAAATAACAATAAATGGGAAAGAGTACAGTTCCAAGGTTGAGCCAAGAATGCTCCTGGTACATTTCATAAGGGATATGGCAGGACTCACGGGCACACATGTGGGATGCGACACTTCAAACTGTGGTGCATGTACGGTGGTGCTTGATGGAAAGGCAGTAAAGTCATGTACAGTTCTGGCGGTTCAGGCTAATAACAAGAGCATAACTACGGTGGAAGGGCTGGCGAAGAACGGCAAGCTGCATCCAGTACAGGAGGCCTTTGTTGACAAACACGGGTTACAGTGTGGCTACTGCACTTCAGGTATGCTTATGACCAGCTTCTGGCTTTTGCATAAGAACCGCAACCCCACAGAAAAAGAGATCAGAGAAGCGCTATCAGGAAATCTATGCAGATGCACAGGTTATGAGGATATAGTGAAGGCTGTGAAGGAAGCTGCAAGAGAGATAAGTGCTGAGCAGAATAAGGATCTTGTGAGAGAGGAACCCATAGAGGCTTGAGTGATACACATGAAAAGTGAAGAGAAGTTTGTCAGAGGACTGGGACAGTTCGTTGACGATATAAAATTTCCCAACATGCTGTACATGTCTGTGGTTAGGAGTGACTATGCAAGGGCACGACTTCTTAGGGTTAAGGGGGGAATCAATGCTAAAACATTCAACCGCCCTCTGGCGGCCGTGGGCGAAGGGGCAATGTCGGGGTTCGAAAAAGCCCAGCATATGGTTTTTGCCTCTGAATTTGTAAACTACCTTGGGGAACCAATTGCTGCAGTATATGCTGATGACCCATACAAATCTGAGGATTTAATAAGTTCAGTTGAGGTTGATTATGATCCTCTAAAACCTGTCATTGATCCGGAGAAGGCACTGACTTCCGAACCAATACACAGTGGATTCAAAAACAATATAATTTCAGAAAAATGGCTCGGAAAGGATTTCAAGAACGATTCGCCAATAGTTCTTGAGGATTCATTCAGGAATGACAGGGTAGTTACTAATCCAATTGAGCCAAGAGGCGTCATTGCAAACTATGACGGAAAGAGGCTCACACTCTGGATAAGCACACAGTCTGTCTTCAGCATAAGGGAGGGAATAAGTGCAGCTATGGATATCCCAAAGGAAAATGTGCATATTATTCAGGCTGACACAGGCGGTGCCTTCGGATCAAAAGGAGGATTATATCCGGAATATGTCATGGCATCTTACATTGCAATGAAGGAGAAGCGCCCTGTGAAATGGATAGAGACAAGGCGTGAACATCTAATGGCCAGCCATCCAGGAAGAGGCGCCATGGCAAAAATGAAACTATTTGCCGATAGATCCGGTAAAGTGACAGGGTTAAGGGGCGAGATACTTGTGGATTCAGGTGCCTATGCAGGGGGAACGGGTGAATTTTCCTCCAGGTTCATAACCCATCAGATAACTGGGCAGTACCACATAGAGAACGCATATTTCAGGGCACTCTCCGTGTTCACTAACAAGGTTCCACAGGGACCATACCGCGGTGCCGGGAGGCCTGAGGCTGCATTTTTCACTGAAAGAATGATGGATATGCTTGCAGATGAACTCAAAATGGATCCTTTTGAACTGAGGCTTATCAATGCAACAGAACACCCGTTTGTATCCCCTACAGGTTTGAAAATAGGTGCTTCTAAATCATTCATGTTAAGGGCAAGAAAGGAGCTTGGGTACGTCCCCTTTGAAGCCACAAAGGACACCGGAGTTGCGCTTTTTGTCCTTGTTCCGGCAAGTCAGCCCGGTGAAAGCGCAAGGATAAGTTCAAAGGATGGGAAAATAAAGGTATGGCTTGGCGGAAACGTTCATGGGCAGGGCCATGAAGACTTTGTCAAGAAGATCATAAATGAAGAACTTGGCGTTAAAGAGGATCTTGTTGAACTAGAACTGGGCGATACTGATGCAATGGAAACAGGCGTAGGTTCGTGGGGAAGCAGATCAGCCATGATGGGTGGATCTGCAGTGACAGTGGCAGCAAGAAAAATCAGAGATCAGGTAACAAAGAAATTCGGATCTTACTCCGCATCAAAGCTACTTTCAGGTGAATTCGATGTATACGAATTCTTCAAATACAACGAATCATACAACAGTTTCGGATCAAACCTTGCAAAGGTATCCGTGGACTCATATGGAAGAATAAAGGTCCTGGAGGACAGGTCCTACTACGATCTTGGAAGAATCCTGAACAGACCTATGGTCAGGGGGCAGATAGTCGGTGGTAACCTGCAGGGTATAGGTCAATCCCTGAGTGAAAATATAGAATTCGATGACGAGGGGCAACTTCTGACCAGTTCTATTTCGGAGGCAGGTCTACTGACATCAGAAATAACAACAAAATACACTGTGAAATTCGATGAAACGCCATCGGATCTCCCAAGTGGTGCTAAAGGACTGGGAGAGGCACCCACAATAGGAACGCCGGCAGCAATTGCAAGGGCAGTTGAGGTATATACAGGGAAAAGAATAAGGGAGACACCAATAAAATTATCCTGAATTGGGTTATTCCAGTAAGCTTTACCACATCCCAGATCTCCCGGGGATATTTCCCATCAAAGGTTGATGGCGGAATATCCATGGGCTTCAATTCCCTTCAGCCCGAAGGTACTATGTCCCTCATACCAAGCCATGCATGTTGTAAAAAAGCACCCATGAAGCAACATGCTATCACATCACTTTCATTTCCACCTACCAGAGAACGGATGGATATCAATGGAGAGATGACATGCTTTCGAATGATATCATCCACAATATTGAGAAGGGGAATTCTCCATGGCAAATGTTAAAAACTGATCCACCAAAACACATATTTTTTTGTCAAATTCATTAATATACGAAGAAGTAATCTTTCAATGATGCCAATAATAAGTGATGCTGCTGTAAACAAAATAATTCGACTTGTGATCGGACTTGCATTTCTTGTGGTGGGCGTTGAGCTCTTTTCAACTGGATCAATTGGCCTGGGGGTAAGGGGAGAGATTGCAGTGTCAATAGTACTCTTCATAGTCGGAGCTCTGTTTCTATACATTGCTGTGAGGATGCTCATCAGGATTGCACGGGATCTCGGTGGCGATTTCTGGTGATAACACTTCACCGCATGAAAAGCAAAACGGAATATATGTGATTAACATCATGCAACGTTACGAAAGAGTGGCTTTAATGGCACAGTTCACGGTAATTTCATGGAACTACAGGGATACTCCCGGTGATCTTGATAGCAAGATTTCACTGGGCTACAATTACTGGGAAGAGGCCCTGATATCCAGCGGAATTAAAAAATACGTAATTCTTGTGACATGCAATAGGCTTGAGCTTTATTTCTATGGGAATTTTGCTGATACAGCCAGATTCCAGGGTTCAGTTGTAAAAAGGGACGAGGATGCAGTCAGACATCTTTTCAGGGTAGCAAGTGGACTGGAGTCAATGTCCGTTGGCGAAAACGACATCCTCAGGCAGATTAAGGAATCATATGAAAATGCACTTGAAAGGGGTCACGTGAGCAAACCCATATCGGCTGTATTCAGAAAATCCCTGAGCATAGGTAAGCAGGCAAGAGAGAAAACTTCTATTTCAAAGGGAAAAACATCAATCCCATCAATCGCCATTGATGCATTGAAAGCCAGATTTGGAATTGAGGGAAGGAATATACTCATAATCGGAACAGGCCGAATGGCCATATCTCTGGGAAAATACATTAGAAAAGAGAATCCGGAGTCCATAACTGTATGCGGAAGAAATCCTGAAAAGTCAATGGAAGCGGCAAGGTTGCTTAATTGTAATTTCAGCTCATTGCGGAACCTGAAGGAAGACATGAGAAAGAATAATATTATACTCACTGCCACGACCTCTCCGGATATACTCATAACCAAGGAGGATATCATTGCAGCCGGTACGCCAAAATTCTACGTGGATATCTCAAAGCCTGACAATATTGAAACTTTCAATGAAAGCATTGATGGCATTCAGGTACTGAATATTGGGACACTGGAAAGTGTACTGGAAAAGAACAGATCAATGAAGAAAAAAGAAATCCTGGCTGCAGGGAACATAGTGGAAGGGGAGATAGAAAAAACCATGAGAAAGCTGAAAGAGATAGAGTATGATGATCTCATAGCCCATATGTACCGCTATTCACTCCTCAAACAGAAAGAGGAGGCCGAAGAGTTCAAGAGGGAGATAAGTAAGGGCACTGACATTGATGCTGCAATTTCTGCCATGGCAAATTCACTTTCAAAAAAAGTTCTATCGCCATATACTGTGGCGTTCAGGAAGATGATAGAGAACTCTGATCCAAAGGAACTGAACAGGTTTCTCAGTGAACTGAAAGAAGCAATTCACGGTGAAGAGTTCGGGGACATTGACGATATATTGAATATCTGATCAGCTTTTAGTTATTTCTTTCAGGCTTTCTGCTATTTTCAAAGCCGAACTCTCAAGATTCTCCCTACTGTGTGCGAAACTTATGAAGTTGGTCTCAAACTGACCTGGTGCCAGATAGATGCCTTTTTCCAGCAAACTGTGAAACATCATCATGAACTTCCTGGAATCAGCCTTAATGACATCTTCATAACTTTCCGGTTGTTCAATACCCAGAAATAACTGGAACATTGATCCAAACCTGCTCAAGGCAAATTTTTCCGTCACAGGCATGTTTTCCACAAGTGTCTTTTCAAACATGGCAGATTGTGACTCAAGGATCGAATAATCCATTTTCTTAAGCTGATTCAGAGCCGCAATTCCAGCTGCCATGGTAACATAATTGCCGGAGAAAGTACCTGATTCATAAACAGGCCCCATTGGCGATATTTTATCCATTATGTCATCTCTACCACCAAAAAGGCCTATTGGAAATCCTCCTCCTATTATCTTGCCCATTGTTGTTAAATCCGGTCTCACTCCTGCTATGTCCTGGTAGCCGCAGAAACCGAACCTGAATCCTGTTATGACCTCATCAAAGATGAGAAGGGAATCGTATCTGCTGGTTATATCCCTGAGGAAGCCCAGAAAATCCTTTTGAGGTTTTATAACTCCTGCGTTTCCCATAATTGGTTCAGTGATCACTGCCGCAATCCCCTTCCCATATTTTTTGAAAATTTCCTCGATATTCTCTGGATTATTGTACTGACCAACGACTACAGTTCTGGACACTTCTGGCGGTATCCCCCTTGACGACGGTATACCAAAGGTCAGTGTGCCGCTGCCAGATTTTATGAGTGCATAGTCATGTGATCCATGAAACCCTCCCTCCATCTTCAGTATGATATTCCTGCCAGTGAATCCCCTGGCCAGCCTCAATGCGTGCATTGTGGCCTCTGTGCCGCTGTTCGTGAATCTCATCTTTTCCACTGAGGGAACTGCAGTTCTGATGATGCTTCCCATTCTGACCTCATTTTCAGTGGGGGATCCCAGAGATGTGGCGTTTTTAACAGCCCATATGACAGATCTTACAATCTCCGGGTGGCTGTGTCCCAGTATGAGTGGTCCGAATGCAAGGCAGAAATCAATATATGGCTTGTCGTCCACATCGTAGATGGTGGAACCATTCCCATTTTTCATGAATATGGGGTATGGTTCATAATACCTAACAGGTGAATTGACACCTCCAGGAAAGAGACTGGAAGACTTACTGAAAAGTTCTCCTGAATTCATGGACCCACATTGCTACTGAATATTGAACTATTTTCTTTTAAAACCTTTTTTTTGCATCAGACCTGATATCCCCTATATACCCGAAATCAACAAGGCCAAACTCATCGGTAATACCATAAACTCTGTACCTGTCAGGGTCCGTGTTCCTCAGGGCAGGGGTAAAGTGTTCATCGCTCAATAGAGACTGTGCAACATCAGTTCCCGAAGAAAAGAAACTCATTGCCGGAGTTATGATCACTCCTGATTCACTGTTGTATACGAAAGCAGGAATCTTGAATACTCCCCCTATCTGGTCTCTAAGCACCAGTGAAGGATGTTCATGGCCAAGTATGGTGATCTTTTTCAGGCTTCTGTCCCTGTCACCGTGATATATGTAATATCTTTCGGTTTCAATAACTTCTGGGAGTTCCAGGCTTCTCCTGTTCAGTATGGTCATGAGAAAATTATCATGGTTACCTCTCACAAATCTGAGTTTCAGGCGATCAGAATATCTATCAATAAAATGTATTATGTCGGTCCATTCCTGTGAAAGATTCCTGGAAAATTCCTGTTTAAAATCTCCATTGATGATCAGGGTCTCAGGTTCATATCTTTCAACTATTCTGTCAATGAGTCCCTCAACATGGCTCAGCTGGAATCTGGGGAGAAAAAGCCCATGAAGATTCATCTCCTCCTCAAAACCCAGGTGCAGATCAGACACTACGACCGCTGAGATATCCCTCAGGTAGACACAGTACAGGTCTGAAATGAACACATCCTTAGTAATCTGAATGTCCTGCAACCTGTTTTGAATGCACTTCATGAAATTAAGGCTTTGCAGAATTTACCATAAAAATAAAATAGGCTCTATTCATGATTTGATCTAATGGAAATAAAATTCATGGATTCACTGGCAGAGATTGATCAGGTGGGGTCCTATGTAATGAAACTTTTTATCGATGGAACTGAAATTCTTAAACAGTCCAACGACGGGAAAGAGACCCATGGAGGGGCAGCTGTCCTGATCCCCTTTGCCAACAGGGTCAGGGATCACACATACAGATTTGAGGGGAAGACTTACCAGCTTCCTGCGGACAGTGGAAACCACAGCATTCACGGGCTTGTAAGGCATGTGAAATGGGACGTACTGCAAAAGGAGGAGGACTCTGTTGAACTTGGTTATGTGCTCACTGATCCGGGGTACCCATCCAGGCTGCATAATATTGTAAAATACAGGATTGACGGTCAATCATTCACGACTAAGTTTGAGATAGAGAATATTGGGGAAAGAAACTCACCAGTCATGATAGGGGTACATCCGTATTTTCTCACACCCGGTGACTGGGATATAACTGCGGATAAACCAGTTAAAAGGCTTGAGTATGCCGACAGGTATTTTCCAACGGGTGAGATGACAGATTTCAGTATGCACCAGTTGACCTCAAAGTCCGGAACAGCATTTGACAACTGTTTCCTGGGAGATGGGGATCTACACCTGCACAACGGTATGAACCATATACTCATTGAAAGGGAAA
This sequence comes from Thermoplasmatota archaeon, assembly GCA_023379355.1. The sequence goes on along the minus strand of JAMCUD010000024.1, from coordinate 2,388 downwards.
ACATGCCATATTTTCAGGTCTACAACGGGGAGTACGCAGAAGGTAAATCCGTTGCCATTGAACCAATGACCGGTGCACCTGATTCATTCAATAATAAGTTGGGCCTCATTACAATTGAACCGGGAGGAAAATTCGTCTGTTCTTACACCATAAGCCTGATCGAATAAGTTTTAAGGCTTATAGACAATCCTCATGAATGAAATATGTAAAAGCCACCACGCTTTATGATGGAAGAACAGTCAGAAGGAACTGTTATATTTCCTTTGACAGGAATATACTCCAAATAACCGAGGAAAAACCGGATGAAGGGGAGATGGTCGGGGAAGGGACGGTAACACCCGGTTTCATTGATGGCCACAGCCATATAGGGATGGTGAGGGCTGGAGAACCCTCGTCGGAGGACGAGTCAAACGAGCATATGGACAACCTTTACCCCATGGTGAGGGCTGCAGACAGTGTTTATATGGACGATTCTGCATTTGCAGAATCTGTGGAAAATGGCGTACTTTACTCCACTGTTCTACCCGGAAGCGGAAACACAATTGGTGGAAGGGCATCTCTACTGAGAAATTTCAAGAACAACATACAGGATGCATTTGTCAAGGATATCGGGATAAAGGCAGCCCTGGGATACAACCCGAGGAGCACAACCGATTGGAAGGGCACCAGGCCAAACACAAGAATGGGGGCAATGGCACTCCTCAGGGAAACACTGTATAAAGCACAGAAAACCTCAAACCTGATCCGGAAGGGGAAGAAAGATCCAGATGAGATTGATCCTCTAACTGAGATATTCATGGATATCCTTTCAGGGAAATACAAACTCATGGTTCATACGCACAAGGAAGATGACGCAAACCTACTGATCGGCCTGAAGAATGAGTTCGGTTTGAAGGTAGTGCTAAATCACGGTGTTGATATACATTCAACTGAAGCATTCAGAAGGATAGCACAGAACGGCATACCGATTGTTTACGGTCCCATGGACAGCCATCCGTACAAGGTAGAGCTTAAGCATGAGTCCTGGAGGAACACAAAATACCTGCTGGAATCCGGTGCAAAATTCTGCATGATGTCTGATCATCCGGTTATTCTGCAGCGAACAATATTCTACACACTGAGACATCTCCTCAGATTCGGGCTTTCAAAGGAACAGGCAATTTCAAAGATCACCAGCGAGACAGCTTCGATCCTGGGGCTTGATGATCTTGGAACATTGGAAAAAGGCAAACTTGCATCTCTTACGGTGTGGAATGGAGATCCGTTTTCACTGGAATCATTTCCCCTGTATGTATTCGGCGAGGGTGAAGAGGTATATTCAGACTGAAGCAGAAAACCACATGAAAATCTCTGAAAAATTGAAGGAGATCGAAAGAGACCGATTGAACGGATCGGTTACCATATCATACAGCATACTGGGCGCCTTTATGGAAGGCAGGGTTTCAACAGAAGATCTGGCCAGCATAATAAGTGATCTGGAAAATACAAGGAATACATTCTCTGGAATGGGTCTCGTGAGGAATATATGCTCAATTCTTCAGGCCACCATAAAGAAGAATGAAGACCCAGTAGAAATGTCCCATAACCTATTTTCGGAAATAGAAACTTCCTCCAGTAGGGCAGTGGAGAACGCTGACGCGATCTTTCAGGAAAAAGTATCTTTTGTCACAATAAGCAACAGTTCAATGATAAAAGAGATATTGGACAGGAATTCAAAAAATATCCGGATGGTATCCCTGCTCGAAAGCAGGCCCAACCTTGAAGCAATAGAGCTGGCTAAATATCTCAAGGGTGCAGGAATCCCATGTACAATCTATGTGGACGCATCCACTTTTTATGCGTCCCAGGAAACCGACTTCTGCCTTGTGGGATCAGATTCCATACTGGGCGACTACAGCCTCATACACAAAACTGGAACATTCCCACTTGCAATGTCAATGAATCATTTCGGCAAGAAATTCTATTCCATAGGTTTTGAACTGAAGTTTGAAAGGGGGTACACCATGTCCACATATCCAAGATTTATGGAACACAGTTCCCTTGAAATAACCAATCTCGGATTTCAGACCAGGAATATCTATTTCGATATAACTCCCGCAAGATACATATGGTCATATATCACGGAAAATGGATTTATTTCGCCCAAAAAATGAAAATAATACTTTAAATAATAGGTTATCTATCTGAATCCATTGATAGGCATATTCAACTTTCCATTTGAAAATTACATTCCTGCAAAATACCAGTTTGACTTCCTTGCATCAGTAACAGTGTTTCTGCTTCTTCTCAGGCTTTCCAGACTGTTCTTTGGAAGGAAATATTCTCTGGTAAGGGTACTTTTTGTCCCGGTGTTATACGTCCTTCTATCAATATACACATACCTCGGGG
>JAMCUD010000023.1 GCA_023379355.1 Thermoplasmatota archaeon | reverse complement strand
TTTTGGAAAGTTGTAGGAGGTTTACCGGCTTCAATAAGTGACAATATTGCGTAAATGGCGTTTGTCCCACCAGCCCCAGGCGCAATATACGGTGAAACAGTGTAACCTGGGTTCGCACTTTCAAATTTGGGTATAAGTTTATCCAATGCAACCTTTCCGGTTGTTGCCCACCATGTGTAGAACTCCACCTTGTTACTTGTCGTTGGAGTCACTGCCTTCCTTTCTTCCACTACTATAACAACGGCAGCGACAATCACAATCGCTGCAATAACCACTGCGATAATAGCGGTCTTACTCATTCCCTTAGCGGGAGGTTTAATCGGAGCTTCTGTCAAGTCTTAATACCTCCATTTTTGTGAATAAAGACTGCTACTTCATCATATTATATAACTTTTTCCAGAATTACAAGTGTATGGATCATAATAAACATGTCTATAGACATGTTTATAAAAGATGATAGAATAATCACCTGACATGGGTCTGATCAGAAGCGATGACATCCATTACAAGCTTGAGGAGATCAACAGCACACTGGGGAAGAAATACAAGCTTGAACATCCCAGCATGGCATACCCGTAGGAGGAGTTTTCAAAAAGGATCAGGCTGGCCATGAAGGATCTTGATCCCATTATACAGGAAGCTGTATCCTCAATAAGGATCATTCATGGCCCGGGACAACCGCATTCATTATCACTGGATCAAAGGGTAAAGTTGCTTCTTATAAAGCAGCTTGTGGGTGAATCCAACAGGATGTTTGCAAACATGCTTGCTGTCTTCTCCATGCTTTCCGGCATAGATGTATCATACAAAACAGTTGAAAGATTATATCCTGATGATGAGGTCATGATGGCAATACACAATCTCCATGCACTGATACTGAAAAGGAAGGATGTAAAGAATTCAGACGCAACAGGTGATGGCACAGGTTATTCTCTAACCGTAAAGAAGAACTATGAATCCTAGGCACAGAAACTGAAGGACATGGCAAAGGAAAATCCAGATCATGGTAAAGATTCAAAGAATTCAAAAGGTTATAAGAAACGTTTGTTTGCATATTCCTTTGCACTGATGGATCTTCAAACCAGACTGTACATAGCCTTCGGTTCATCAATGAAATCGGAAAGGGAGGCATATGACAGGGCTATGGATCTTCTTTCAACCCTTGACGTGAGGATGGATTCCATCCGTCTTGACGGGTATTATTCATCACCTTCATACATGGATAAGCTGGGAGATACGAAAGTGTTCGTAATACCAAAAAAACGCCACACTGAACGGATCAAAGAAATGGAAAGATAGCATGAGGGATTTTGTTGAGAATACCATGCCATACCTGGAACAGTACCCTAGGAGAAGCAATTCCGAATCAGGATTTGCAGCGGACAAGACGATGCTTGGTTGGAATGTGGCTCAGAAGAGGGATGACAGGACAGATAACCCTCTATTCTGCACAGGTGTCTGGCACAATATGTTCAATATGGGCAGGTCTTAGAATAGTGTCCCACATCCCAGAATTACAATGGATGGATGTTAATTTCTCCTATTCCGGGCTCATAAGTATCCCATCAAAGTCCTCAATAGGTAACAGTTAAGCTGTTCAAAGTCACCCCGGTTTAGGCATGAACTGAAATTTCTCCTTTCCGAAGTTCTCCGTTGACTTTTCCTAAAAACCCAGTTATAATTAAAGTCGGGAATATTTCATCCTTTTTTAATATTGCCACCAACTGAATCTGCGGAATTAATGTTTCAGCAATGATTCAGTCACTTTACTTAAGGAAAGCTTTATTCATGGAATATGCATTTATAATCAATGATCAACATAATATAATACAATCTCCGCGAAGCATACAACTCCATGAAATCAATGGAGAAACTGGCGCAGATTGATCCTATGATAGACTGGGAATAATTAATGCCCTTAGGGAAAGAACCTTACAGGAATAATACAGATAAAGGTAGACAACCCAACATTAATGAGTTCTTCGTGGTTAAGATGTTATTCCTGCAAAGCATGTATAGCTGTTCGGATGAAGCCATGGAGAGGGAACTGTACAATCGTATTGACTTCAGGAACTTCCTGCACTACCCGGAAACAATACCCGATTCAAGAACCATATGGCTTTTTCGGGAGAGACTGCAGTCAACGTGAAAGGACAAGATCACGTGGAAACATCTATGGAAGCAGCTTGAAGATAGCAGCATCTCAATAAAGACAGGTATGGTGCAAGATACAACATTTGTTGAAGCCGATCATGGAAATCACGGGAAGAGGAAAACTCCCGTTCCTGAGTCCCGGTATCTACAGAAATGGTGAAATACGTGAAAGAATGCACGCTTGGGAAAGATAAGGCTGCATCAACAGCCACAGAGAAGAGGATCACAAAGGAGGAGAGGAGGCAGGCGAAGACCAGGAATTCAGAGAGAAAAACAATGAGAAGGGAGGAACGTAAGGATGGAAAGACCATAAGACCCAGGGACGGCACATGGGCAAAGGAGAATAATAGATCACACTTCGGCAACAAGCTTCATACTGTAAAGTGAAGAGACATTCCACTAATAAGGGAATTCGTGGTTACCACGGCATCACTGCACGATTCACAGGTTGATCTCTAAATACCGGGTATTCCATGCTATTAGGAACAAAATAAGCAGGAGGTTACTGTAAAGATATAAACGCAACCATGGACAGGGCATCAAGGAATCATTCCCTCACCGTTGAACAGGTAAGGAGAAATCTCAGAATCACGAAGAAACGTTCTCCGGGAGAGAGACCATATTCTGTCATGAAAGGGATCATGAATG
>JAMCUD010000022.1:2337-5554 GCA_023379355.1 Thermoplasmatota archaeon | reverse complement strand
CATAGATGGCAAAAATACCAAGATGGAAACTAAGGATCAGCTGAAAAAGAGGGTTTCGGATCTATCTTCCGGTATATCAGCAGATAGGATAATAGTGACAAATTCTGACTATTTTGATTTCCTGCCAAGATCGGTGGCGGATAAAAAAGTTAGTCTTCTTGCGGGAGGTTTTGATTAAGATGGCGGCTAAGGAATTGATTTTACAGGAGATAGGGAGCTTCAGGAAACCGGAATATCTGAGCAAAAATTTCCACCAGATCGAGGGCAGTCAGGAATTTATTAGGCTCGCAGAAAGAGCAACGACAGAAACACTGGAGGTATTCAGGAAGGCCGGGCTAGAGAATTTGGGTGTAGGCGGTGAGATGTTCAGATGGGAGATGTATGAGGCTCTCGCTGAAAACATAGGAAACCTTGAGTTTTATGGTATGGTGAGATCATTCGATAACCGTTATTACAGGAAGGGGAGCGTAACAGGGCCCGTTGAAAGAAAAAGGCCATTTCACAAAGATGAGCTTCATTATTTGCTCAACACTACACACGACACCCTCAAGCTGCCCATTACGGGCCCATATACAATGATGGACTGGTCTTTCAATGAGTATTACAAGGACCGTAGAGAACTGGCCAATGCTTATGCTGATGCCATAAATACCGAGATAAGGGAACTTAAAAGCTTGTGGGATAAATACAGGCCCGGCGAGAAGTTCGAGGTTCAGATAGACGAGCCTGCAGCCACGACCCACCCTTCTGAGATGGACATAGTGGTTGAGTCGGTAAACAGATCAATTGAAGGCATATCTGGAATTGAACCGAGCATACACGTGTGTTACAGTATAGATTATGCCTACCTGTACAACACTATGCCTGATCTGAAGGTTGACGGGCTCAACCTTGAATTCGCAAACAGGGACCTGCTGACCACTGGTAGGGGTTCAGATATGAGGCCAGGCTTTTCAGATCTCAGGAAATTCAGGGAGATCAATGACACCCTGTCCAGAAAGAAATTTATCGGGGTAGGAGTAACAGATGTGCATATTGATACAATAGAATCGCCAGAGCTGATCAGGGACAGAGTGCTCACAGCCATAGATCTGGTTGGGGAACCATCGTTGATCAGGGTAAACCCTGACTGCGGACTCAGGACGAGATCCCGGGAAGTAGGATATCAGAAACTGAAGAACATGTCCGATGCAGTCATTGAAGTCCGGAAAGATCTGTGACCTTTCCCAGCAATCTTATTTTTACAAATAGAAAGCGGACCGCCTTATGATCCGCTCAAAATACAATCGTTTTCATTCTTTAGGCATTTCTGATATATTAGTATAGCCCATTAATATGTTAGGATAGTAGTTATTATATCCCTTTGCAAAGAACCTCAGGATCAATATGCTGGAAGTCAGGTTTCATGGCAGGGGTGGACAGGGGGCTGTTACTGCTTCCAAGATTCTTGCCCTCGCCGCTTTTCTTCGGGGGGAACAAGTCATATCATTTCCATTCTTTGGAACAGAGAGAAGGGGGGCTCCTGTCACCGCATTCACCCGCATTGACAGCGATCCCATCATGCTCAAAACTCAGGTCTACGAACCTGATATAGTGGTAGTCTTGGATCAGTATGTTATGAAGACAGTTGACGTAACCTCTGGAATGAAACCAAACTCAAAGATAATAATTAACTCGCGTCAGAAACCTGCCGAACTAAAAATCCCCTACTCAACTGCCACTGTGGATGCAACATCCATTGCAATAAGTCTTGGTCTCGGCAACAGGGCAAATCCCATAATAAACACAGCCATAATGGGAGCACTGGTCAGGGCTACCGGGATCGTAGATCTAGAAAGTATGAAGGAATCTGTTTATGAGATGTCTCCGGCTAAGAAGGATGCCAATGTTAGGGCAGTGATGGCGGCTTACAGCAGTACCATGTCTGGAGGTAGATAATGATGGTTCTCGTGCCACTGGCTGACAAAAGTTCAAGACTAAACCTCACGGGAACGTGGAGGACACAGAAACCAGTCATAGATTATGAGAAATGTATCAGGTGCAATATTTGCTGGAAATTCTGCCCTGATAATGCCATAACACTGGAAGAAGGGTCCAGACTGCCTGCACCCAATCAGAGGCTCGTCTCATTCGAGGTCCCGCTAATTGACTATGATTATTGCAAGGGATGCGGTATTTGTGCATACGAATGTCCGGAGAAATGCATAGAAATGGAGATTGAGGAAAAGGAGTGATAATCATGATGAAACTGAACTACAGTACCGCAATGATGACGGGAAATGAGGCCGTAGCGCACGGAGTCAAGCTGGCCAGAGTGAAATTCATTTCAGCCTATCCCATAACCCCGCAGACTACCATTGTAGAGAAGCTTGCAGATATGGTGTCGAATTCAGAATTAGATGCCAGGTATGTTGAGGTTGAAAGTGAGCACAGCGCAATGGCGGCGGTATTCTCTAGCGAGCTAGCGGGCATCAGGTCATACACTGCAACCAGTTCGCACGGTCTTCTCTATATGCACGAGATGCTGCACTGGGTTGCCGGGATGAGGTTACCTCTTGTCATGAGTGTAGTGAATCGGGCGGTGGGGCCTCCTTGGAACATATGGTCAGATCAGTCAGACAGCATGAACCAGAGAGATACAGGCTGGATGCAGGTCTACTGTGAATCCAATCAGGAGGCTCTGGATACAATCCTGATGGGATACAGGATCGCTGAGGATTCGAGGGTAATGTTGCCACTTATGAGCATGGAAGATGCTTTCATCCTGTCCCACACATCTGAAAAAGTTGAAATCCCTGACCAGAACGAGGTAGATTCATTTCTGCCGGGACTGAACCTCAGCTTCAAAATTGATGCCAGCAATCCACTGGGCTATGGTTCATATTCAACCCCCGATGGTCCTTTCATGGAACTGAAGCGCGATATGACAGAGAGTATGTGGAAATCACGGAATATAATAAAGAAAGTGACCACAGAGTTCTCAGAGACGTTTGGCAGGAATTATGGGGGGCTTATTGAGAGCTACATGACTGATGATGCAGACTATATTATCGTTGCCTCAGGCACAGTGGCCTCAACTGCGAAGTACGTCGCATCGAAGCTCAGAAAGGTTGGGAAGAAAGTTGGGGTTGTAAGGGTCAGATTTTTCCGCCCGTTCCCCGGTGAAGAGATCAGATCAGCAGTTGCTGGAGCCTCCAGAATTGGGGTAATTGACAGA
>JAMCUD010000022.1:0-2327 GCA_023379355.1 Thermoplasmatota archaeon | reverse complement strand
GCCCTGATGTCACCTCATTTGTTGCGGGAATCGGAGGAAGGGATGTTCGGGAGATAGATTTAACGCATATGTTCGGGATGCTTGAAAATGGCAGAACAGGTAACGTTTTTATAAATTCTGGAGGTGGTAATCGATGAGCCTTTCCATTCCCAAGGATGAATACATGGATCCAGGCCATACCGCCTGCCACGGCTGTGGAGCAACCCTGGCTATGCGTTATGTTCTTAAGGCACTTGGTCCCCGGACGGTTTTATCCGTGCCGGCATCCTGCTGGGCGGTTATTCCTGGAGCAATGCCGAATCGTACGGTGAAAGTTCCCATGGTATACACGCCATTTGCCGCAACCGGCGCTTCCATTAGCGGGTTGAGGGAAGCAATGGATATACGCGGAGATAGTGACTACAATGTTGTCGGGTTTGCGGGAGATGGAGGAACTGCGGATATAGGACTGCAGTCGCTTTCCGGTGCCATGGAGAGAGGTCACAATGTGTTCTACATAATGTACGATAATGAAGGTTACATGAATACCGGTGTCCAGAGATCTGGGAGCACACCATTCGGAGCCGAAACGACGACAACTCCAATCGGTACACTCAGAACATTTAAGAGGGAGCCTAAAAAGGTGGTAGCCGACATGATGATCGCACAGGGTGTACCGTACGTCGCAACAGCCACAATCGCATATCCGGAGGACCTTATCAGAAAAATCAGGAATGCAAAGGAGGTGCACGGACCCAAATTTTTCCAGATCCTCAGCCCATGCCCAACCGGCTGGTACTATCCTCCTGAAAAAACTGTAGAGGTATCGCGCCTCGCTGTTCAGTCAAGAATGTTCCCCCTTTATGAGTACAGCATGAATCATTTCAAGCTCAGCAGGCCGTCGCGTCCGATTACGGTAAGGGACTACGTCACCGGGCAGAACAGATTCTCACACCTCACGGATCTGGAAATCTCGGAACTGCAGGAACAGGTGGAGCAGAGGTGGAACAGACTTCTTCAGCTGGAACATGATTTTACCTAAATTTCAACCGGGGGTTTTTTCCATCTCTTCCTCAGATACGAGACAGTCATGAATAGGTATATGGCCATACCCAGTCCAATGGCTATATTCACTGTCAGGTATACTGGATTTTCGTAACCCATCCTGACGGTCTGGGACTGAAACACCTCGCCGTTGGATAATCTCAGTACAATGGTTGCATAATATGTCTGTCCCGGGTATACCCCAAATATAACGGTAGAGGTTGAGGTGTTTGCCGTAAAAGTGAGTATCTCAGGATTCTGGAAAGACGGGCTCCTGGAAATATAAATCTGGTATTCCAGAAATGAATGGCCGGTGTATTCGGTCCACGTTACTATCCCCATGAAAAACAGAAGAGGAAAGTAACGAGTAATTTTAACGAGCGGGAAGGAGCTTGTATTGATATCAAGGGGCTTCAGGCTGAAATTGAGTTCGGTTGCACCCTTCAGAATAACGTTCTCATGAACTGCAGCGTAAAGGGATGCGTTCACTGAGACGTTGGCAGAATCGTTGGTAGCGTATACCATGTAAAAACCCGTTGAATTCGTGAACGCATACGTTCTGTTTGCCAGTGAAACCATTGCGCCGGAAACAGGGAACGAATAAATTGAATCGATGACATTTCCATATATTTCGGTCCAGCCTGGCGACAAAGGTTCAAGGGAAAGCTGGCTGGTGTAATTGATTCCTGGGGGAAGAGAAACGTTTTCAGCGACACTGACAAAGCCCGGGGAACTAACATTAATTATGGCATAACCCGGCTCAACCAGTCCGGAATAAGTACCGTTGTTAGAGTAATATCTTACACCGTTGAGGGTGACATTAACATTTGCAGGAAATAAGAATAACGAAACCCTAACTGGCAGAGCCTGCAGGATAACCGTAACATTATTACCCGCATTACCGTCAATTTCAGACGATCGGAATCCAGGTGCCGAAACCTGTATGGCATTCGTGCCATTTATCACTGGTACAGATGCTTCTCCAGAAAGGGAATAGCTGTAAAAATAATTCACAATCAGGGAAGCTGAAGGTTTCCCATAACCCGGAACATTTGATAGGACAGTGATATTTTCATCCTTCATGTAGGGGACAGAGATGGTGCGCGTGATGTTAACTGATAGCCCTGAGACTATTATTGATGCATGTATTGTATAGTATCCACCTTCCGCCAGGGAATATGAATTTGTTTGGAGTGTTGTGTTATCCAGTTCCCATTTCACACTCCGGCCATAACCCTTCAGGTAAAGCGATAGAAGGAGAGGGCGGGAATACCCAAGGTGGTACTCAATTGCGTACTCCTTAT
>JAMCUD010000021.1:14705-18084 GCA_023379355.1 Thermoplasmatota archaeon | reverse complement strand
AATGATATAATAAACAGCATAAAAAGTGCGTCCAGAACAGGAAACAGGACAATTGAAGCAGAACCGGCAGCAAGGCTCATTGGAAGGGTGCTAAAGGTAATGCAGGATTACAACTATCTCAGGAGCTTTGAGGTAGTAGACGAAAGCAAAGGTGGGAAATTCAAGATAGTATTGAGTGATACAATTAACAACTGCGGAGTTATAAAGCCCAGATTTCCAGTTAAGAACTCTCTTCTGGAAAAATACGAGGCAAGGTATCTTCCAGCACAGGATTTCGGGATACTCATACTGACAACCACAAAGGGTGTAATGAGTCACATCGAGGCCAGGAAACAGGGTCTTGGTGGAAGACTCCTGGCATATGTATATTAGGTGATAAAAATGATAAAATGGGAAGAAGTCTCTTCATTTGACGTCCCTCAGGAAGTAAAACTTTCAATAGAGGACAACGTAGTTCACGTATCAGGTAAACTTGGACAGGTTTCAAGGGTACTCAGGGACAACTACGTAAGAGTAAGGTTGGAGACGGGAAAAATAAAAGTAGAATCAAGCAAGAAAAACAGGAGATCTCATGGGATATCCGGAACATGGGAATCAGAGATAAAGAACATGTTCCAAGGGGTAACAAAGGGATTTGAGTACGAGATGAAAATAGATTATACTCACTTTCCAACCAGGGTTTCAGTGAGAGGCAGTACAGTTCTCATTGAAAATTTCCTTGGAGAGAGATCACCAAGGCAGGCAAAGATAATAGGAAACACAAAGGTCTCCGTAAAGGGAGACAGGGTGTTTCTCAACGGACTAGATAAAAGAGAACTTGGGGAAACTGCATCCAATATAGAAAGGGCCACAAAGATTAAAGGGTTCGATCTTAGGGTGTTCCAGGATGGAATTTATCTTCTCACAGGGGGTAGCCAGATATGATCGACAGAAAACCATCACTTTCAAAGGAGGAAAAGAGGCTCCTGAAGATAAAGAACGAACAGGGGAGAAAGAGACCTGCATTCAGAAGGCAGGAGTGGTTCAGATATAAGAAGTTTGATGAGGTATGGAGAAAACCAAGAGGTATGCACTCCAAGCTCAGGGAGCATCTTTCATGGAGGCCGCCAAACGTCGACGCAGGTTACAGATCACCTAAACTGGTAAGAGGGCTTCATCCCTCTGGTTTCAGAGAGGTCATGGTCTACAACCTTGCAGATCTGGAGAAACTGGATGTTACCAAAGAGGCCGGAAGGATATCTTCAGGGGTTGGTTCCAGGAAGAGGTCCATGATTCTGGAGAAAGCTGATGAACTCGGCGTAAAAATACTGAACAGAGGTGAAAACTAAATGAGGATAGAAACGGCCAAAAGAGTGGCCGCAGAGCATTTCAAATCAGGCATATCACGAGTCTGGATCGATACAAACAGTATTGAAGATATACTTGACGCCGCTTCAAGATCCGATATAAGGGCTCTCATTGACAGGAAAGTCATACAGGTAAAACAGAAGAAAGGTAATTCAAACAGCAGACTTAAAAAGAGGATCCAGCAGCTAGGAAAGGAAAGAAGGCGTGGTGAAGGTTCAGTTAGAGGAACGAAGTACGCCAGATTTCCAAGGAAAGACAGGTGGGTAAGAACAATCAGAGCCCTAAGGGATGAGCTGAGAAAGGTGAAGGTCGAGAAGAACCTGGATTCTAAAACTTACAGGAAGTTTTACAGGGAGATAAAGGGTGGATCAATCAAGTCAAGGGCGCAGCTCAGGTCCCATATAAATTCAAAACTCGAAAAGGTGGGTAACCAATGAAAAGACCAAGCACAATGAAGAGAAAGAGACTTGGAGTTACCAACTACAAGAAGAGGCTTAGCCTTCTCAAGTCTGGGCAACACAGGCTTGTTATAAGGGTATCAAGGAAAGGAATAGTTGCACAGCTTGTTGATTACAACCCGGCCGGCGACAAAATAGTCCTGACCGTTACGGAAAAAACACTGACAAAACTGGGGATAAACCTGGAAGGTAACAACACCCAGGTCGCCTATCTTGTGGGCTACAATCTCGGCTTAAAGGCTAAAAAACACAAGATACATCAGGCAATATTGGACACAGGAAGATTCAACATAATCAAGGGAGGAAGGATTGCCTCTGTGCTGAAGGGTGTTACAGATGCGGGACTTAAGGTGCCTCATGAAAAATCGGTATTTCCAAGTAAGGACAGGCTTGCCGGCAAGCATCTTAAAAACAAGGTTGACATTAAGGCAACAATTCCATTGATGGAGGAGAAAATATGAGTGATGAAACATGGATCCCGAAGACTCAACTGGGAAAACTGGTTGCTTCAGGTGAGATCAAAACAATGTCAGAGGCATTGAGAACTAAACTTCCTCTGAAAGAGTATCAGATAGTGGACTACCTTCTTCCGAACATCGTAGACGAGGTCGTGGATGTTGAGAGGGCTCAGAGAATGACAGACTCAGGAAGAAGAATGAACTACTCTGTTACAGCAGTCGTGGGAAACAGCGACGGTTTCATAGGGCTTGGCAGAGGAAAGGCAAAGGAGGCTGCTCCGGCAATAAGAAAAGCAATCAACAACGCAAAGATAAATCTCATAGAAATAAGGAGAGGTTGCGGTTCATGGGAATGCGGCTGCGGAAGAGCGCATTCGCTTCCATTTGAAGTTGTAGGAAAATCAGGTTCAGTAGAAGTAACCCTGAAACCGGCTCCTCAGGGAGTCGGAAGAGCCGTAGGCGATGTGGCTAAAATCATCCTGAGAATGGCTGGAATAGACGATGCTTGGGGATTTGCCAAAGGGCATACAAAGACAACGGTAAACTACGCACTTGCAAGTTTTGACGCAATGAGGAACACATCAAGGATGAAGATCAACTCTGCAATTCAGCTAAGTACGCCAATTTATGTGGGGAGTGTTGGAAATGCTAGCGATAATCAGGATTAGAGGATCTACAGGAATAAAGCCCAAGGCCCAGAAAACTGCAGAACTTCTGAGGTTGCATAAAATAAACCATCTGGTTCTCATGCCTGAAGACCCCGTTGTAATGGGTATGCTTCAGAAAGCAAAGGATTATCTTACATGGGGAGAGATAGACCAGGAGACTCTTACAATACTTCTGGAAAACAGGACTCTTTTCAAGGGAAGAAAGAAAGTTGAGGAAAAAGACCTCAAGGAACAGACAGGTTTCACAACGTACAAGGCACTTGCCAAATCTCTCATTGACGGCAAGGTGAAATACAAGGACATCAAGGATGTCGTACCTGTTCTAAGGTTGAACCCACCAAGAAAGGCAAAGGGACATGTGGAATTCAAGTGGAAATTAATCTGGACAGCAGCAGTTGTTATCCTTTATTTCATTCTTACAAACATTTACATATATGGTCTGAACACA
>JAMCUD010000021.1:14404-14695 GCA_023379355.1 Thermoplasmatota archaeon | reverse complement strand
TGAAATACAAGGACATCAAGGATGTCGTACCTGTTCTAAGGTTGAACCCACCAAGAAAGGGATATGAAGCAATTCGCAAACCTTATCAGATGGGTGGTTCTGCTGGATATCGGGGCAAGGAAATTAACGAACTCATAAAGAGGATGGTAAAACCAGGAGTTGACCTGAATGGTGAGAACTAGAACAAAAAAACAGAGAGGAGGACATTACGGAAGAGGGATGAAATCCGGCAGAGGAAAAGGTAAAAGAGGAGGTTCCGGAAATGCCGGACTCCACAAGCATCACTGGGTC
>JAMCUD010000021.1:0-14361 GCA_023379355.1 Thermoplasmatota archaeon | reverse complement strand
GTGAAGGTTGAGGTCCCCATAACACTATCTGAACTATCAAACATGCTGCCTAATCTGGAAAAAAAGGGATTTGCAAAAAAAGAGGGAAAAATCTACAACATAGATCTTGTGTCGGCAGGTTACGATAAATTACTTGGAAGTGGTGAATTCAGGGAGAAATCTTTAATAAAGGTGAACAAGGCAACAGAAAAGTCCATAAACAAGCTTTCCGCTCAGGGGTCAACGGTAGAAGTTAATGGTGGAAATAAAGAGGAATAAGAGAGCAGCAATTCCCATTATTGCTGTATTTGCCCTTGTGGTACTGGGCTTCTGGTATTTCGGGCATCTGGGGATCATAAAGCTTTTAATAGCTTCGGCCATAACGGCCCCCCTGTTTCTAATTGGTTACCTCATAATGAGTTACGCGGGTCCAAAGCCAAGCAAATTATATGGACTTGAGAATTTCACCGCAAAACTCCCTGCGGTCAAGAAGGCAAAGGGACATGTGGAATTCAAGTGGAAATTAATCTGGACAGCAGCAGTTGTTATCCTTTATTTCATTCTTACAAACATTTACATATATGGTCTGAACACAACCCAGACAGTTGATGTGTTCGCCTCATTCAGGGCAATATTTGCGGGTGCATCTGGATCCCTTATGGATCTGGGAATAGGGCCAATAGTTACTGCAAGTATAGTCATGCAGCTCTTCGCTGGGGCGAAGATATTCAATATAGATCTCACAAACTCTGAGGATAAGGCCATATACCAGGGCGTTCAGAAGCTTCTGGTCATAGTCATGATATTCGTGGAGGCCATACCCCAGGCATTCGGATACCTTGTCCCAGATGCGGGGCTGGTGACAAGCATTAATTCCGTGATCCCTGGGTACGGGCAGTTTCTTTCGGAAACAATAATCATTCTCCAGTTGTTCTTTGGTTCATACCTCGTTTTTCTCATGGATGAGGTTGTATCTAAATACGGCATAGGTTCTGGAATATCACTGTTTATAGCTGCAGGGGTATCTCAGCAGCTGGTAACCGGAACATTCAGCTGGCTTCCATCCACAGCGGGTTCAGCTCTTTCGCTGATTAACCCACCTGCAGGTGCACTTCCAAAAATGTTCTTCATACTGGGGCATGCTACCTCCGGTTACCTTTTGAGTACGGGATACCTACAGATATTATTCCAACAGCCGAATCCCATAATCGCCCTAATAGGTACCCTTTTCATATTCTTCATAGTGGCATATTTCCAGAGCAGCAAGATAGAACTGCCAATTTCGCACGAACGGGTGCGGGGAGCTAGAGGGCGTTATCCACTTCAACTGTTATATGCTTCAAATATACCGGTTATACTGGCAACTGCACTTCTGGCAAACATATCAATGTGGACATTATTGTTCTGGAGTAGCCCTGTTCTGAGTCATGTTCCAATACTGGGGCATGATGCCCTTTTAGGGGCTTATCCTACAGCTGCACAGATATCGACTTTAGGTATTTCAAGCACAACGCCAACCGGAGGCTTGGCATTTTATCTGTTCACGCCTAGCGGATTATCGGACTGGTTCTTCCCTCTCTTCCAGCCAAGCATATACCAGAACATTCTTCTGGGTCATTCTTCATTCCAGGAACTTATCCACATAATAGCGTTCGTTGGATTCATGGCAATAGCAAGTATAATGTTCGCCAAATTCTGGATTGAAACAACCAATATGGGTCCCGCCTCTGTTGCAAAACAGATACGGTCAAGTGGTATGCAGATTCCAGGATTCAGGAGGGATCCCAAGGTCATGGAACGGGTACTGAAAAAATACATTCCGGCAATAACGGTGTTTAGCGGACTGGCGGTGGGGCTTCTGGCGGCTGGAGCTGATCTCATAGGTACGGTGGGTAACACCAGCGGTACAGGTCTTCTCCTGGCTGTAGGTATAGTGATCCAGTTCTACGAGGCCATGGGAAGGGAACAGCTGATGGAAATGCACCCAGTCATAAGGCAGTTCTTCGTTGGTGGATAGATGAGGGTTGTAATATCCGGTGTGGCCGGAGTGGGAAAATCCACGGTCCTTGAAATAGTAAAAAAGCGTTCCAACTATGATATCATCAATTTTGGAACATTGATGTACGAGATGGCAAGGGACATAAAGCTGGTCAGTAACAGGGATGAACTGAGGAAACTGAACATTGATACACAGATCAATCTTCAGAAGAAAGCATCTTCAGCAATAGGTCACATGGACGACGTGATCATTGATACGCATATGTCAATAAAGTCACCGAGAGGGTATCTTCCAGGACTTCCTGAATGGGTTCTCAGAGAACTGAAAGTCTCCTCATATTTCGTTCTGGAAGCCGATCCTGAAACAATAAAGAAGAGAAGAGAGCTTGACGGAACAAGGGCGAGGGACGAGGACAAGGTTAATGAAATAAGAGAGCATCAGGAGATAAACAGATATTATGCGGCTGCATATTCTGTATATACGGGAGCCACAGTAAACTACATCACAAATGTGGAGGGCAAACCTGAAGTGGCAGCCGAGAAAATAACGGGGAGGTTGATGTTCGTTGGTTGAAAGCAGGACAGATGCGCAAAAACAGCAGGCAGACCAGATGAAGAAGATGATGGGCTACCAGATGCTTCCCATGCTCATGAGTTTTGTTCTGCTGATAATTATTGCTAACCCTTCACTGAGGGGGGTAATAGGTGGTGCCCTTAATGATGTATTTATGCCTGTTTTTGGATTCCATTACGCTTATCCCCTGATCAGTATTCTCATCAGTGGAATTATTATAGGTCTTATAACATCAATTCCGAGGTACTTCTTTACTGACTGGATAAGGATGGGAAAGGCTCAGTTGAGAATGAGGGCTTTCCAGAAGGTAATGAGGGAGGCTTACAGGAGCGGTCAGAAAGATAAGATCCAGAAACTGAGCAAGATGCAGTCGAGCATGATGATGGAGCAGAATATGGTTCAGATGAACCAGATGAAGCCTCTCATGGTTCTCAGTATATTCACATTTCTTATTGTTATCTGGCTGTTCTATTTCATAAGCGCCCTTCCATACCAGATGATCTCGGTTCCATGGTCGTTTAATGTGAACATTGCTACCTCACATCTCTGGGTATTCCCTGCATGGATTGAAGTTGAATTTATTGCAAGCCTTGTGATCGGATACTTTGTCAGTATGATAATAAAGTTCTTTGATTTTTCATACAGGCTGAAGAAGTACCAGTCTGAGAATCCAGGACAGATAGAATACAATGCGGGTAACAATTAGCGGTCCCATTGGGAGCGGAAAATCCACGGTGGGCAGACAACTTGCGTCTCGCCTTTCCTATAAATTTATCTCTGGTGGCGTCTTTTTCAGATCTCTTGCGAAGGATCACGGTATGAGTATTGAAGAATTCAACAGGTATGCTGAAACCCGGCCGGAAATCGATGAAAAACAGGATAGGATGATACTTGAATTTCTCAGGGATAATGATAATATCGTTCTGGAATCCAGACTTGCCGGATGGCTATGCGTAAGAAATAATCTGGAAGCCTTCAAAATTTTCCTGAATGCTTCATTCAACACGAGGGTACAGAGAGTCAGTTACAGGGATCAGGATAATGAGACCGGCGAGATGGTGAAAGTAAGAGAAGAATCTGAATATCTCAGATACAGGAAATTTTATGGAATAGATTATAGCCTAACAGGCATTTACGATCTTGTAATTGACACCGATACTCTTTCGGTGGAAGAAGTGGTGAATAAAATTTATGAATCGATCAAGGGAAAAGACTTCTGCTGACTTTTTTGATGGCTTTGTAATCATTGATAAACCAAAGGGACCCACAAGTCACCAGATTGATTACTGGGTCAGGTCCATTATGGGCATAGAAAAAGTAGCCCACGTGGGTACACTGGATCCTTCTGCCACAGGGGTTCTTGTAATGGCGCTGGGGAGGGCAGTTAAGCTCGTTGAGATTGCTCATGAAATGCCAAAGGAATATGTTGGTGTTATGTTCACCCACGAGGATGTAAGTGAGGAAAAAGTAAGAGAGGTAATGGAGGAATTCACAGGCGAAATATATCAGATACCTCCAGTTAGATCTGCAGTTTCAAGGAACCTCCGCACAAGATGGATATATGGTCTGGAGATCATGGAGAAGAAGGGAAGGGATATACTTTTCAGGGTAAGATCGGAATCCGGAACCTATGTCAGGACCCTCTGCACAGATATGGGGTATGTCCTGGGCACGGGGGCACAGTTAATGGACCTCCGCAGGACCGTAAGCGGAATATTTACTGAGAAGGATGCTGTAACGCTTCAGGATCTCAGTGACGCAATGAAGCTTGCAGAAGATGGTGACAGCAGTGCACTGAGGAAAATGGTATTTCCAATGGAATACCTCTTCAGGGATTACGGAAAGATAGTGGTTAAAACATCGGCAATGCAGAATATTGCACACGGTTCGGATCTTTTTCCAGGTGGCATCAAGGCAATAATCGGAACGCCACTGAGGGGAGATAGGGTTGTTGCAATATCTGAAACAAATGAGATACTGGCCAGTGGAAAAATGCTTGTATCATACTCCCAGATCACGGATACAAAGGTTGTGGATTTCGACAGGGTATTGCTTGATCCAAATCCGAAAAGGGTAAATTTCATCTCAGGTTCTGAGGAGAAACCCACAAGGGAAGTAAGGAAAATAACCAAACCGGAACAGAGTAGGAAGAGGGTTGATAGGTCAGATGACGGCAGATTCAGAGAAAACAACAAGAAAATGGTACGGAGAGATAAGGAACGGAAAAGAGATATGGGTATACAGAGACCTCAGGACAAATTTCACAGAGATTTTCGACGCCCTGAGAAGGGGAGAGATTCCAGAAACAGAAATGATAAGGGAGAAAAGCGAACCTTCCCTGCACGACCTCCTTACGGAGTACGGAAAAAAAAGAATAAAAGATGAATTCACTGAGGATAGGCTTCTCATAAAATTTTATTCTCTCTATGAGGAAATTACGGAGATTATCAACCTGTACCTGGAGAAGGTAGATTCATTGGGAATACTCACAGGGGTGGAATACCACCAGGATGATCCATGCCTTTATTTCCGGTCCATGGCAGGAGTTTCTGATACGAACCCATCAATTTCAATGGTTGCAAAATCCGCCTCAATAGGGGTTTCCATGTGTTCATTCAGAACAGATCTTTTCCAGTTTACAAGTGAAATGGCAGTAAAAATAATGCCCAACACTGCAGACCTCATAGGGGTACCCCTGGCTTTGGAACTGATCTGGAGGTCAGGTGGTTTGAGAAATATGGTGAAGTTTCCGGCCAGCACTTTTCAGGTCCTTGGTGCAGAGAAGGCATTTTTCAAGCATATGAGATCAGGGACACCATCACCAAAGCATGGGTTTCTTTTCAAGTTTCCGGGAATATCGTCCCTTCCCCCCTCAAAAAGGGGGAAAATAGCCAGGATTGTTGCAAACAAGCTTGCCATAGCAGTCAGGGCAGACTTCTACGGCACCAGAATAGATACTGAAACCATGAAAAATCTTATAACTAAAAGGATACAGGAAGCAAAATCAAGGTGATCAGAAGCTTTCCAGCTCCTGCTGCCCTGAATACTTTCCACCTTCCACAGGAATTGGATATTCCCCAGTCAGGCATGAAATACAGAGTGATCTCTTTTCCATGGTTATGCTCCTGACAAGACCGTCAATGGAGGTATATCCTATGCTGTCCGCTCCAATCTCGTCACCAATCTCCTCTATTGTCTTACCGGAGGCTATGAACTGGTCCTTGGTCTTCATGTCCACACCGAAGTAGCATGGCGCTATGATACGTGGTGACCCTATTCTCACATGTACTTCTCTGGCTCCAGCTTTCCTGAGAATTGCAATAATATGTTTCATTGTATTTCCCCTGACGATACTGTCGTCAACAAGTACCACTCTCTTTCCATCTACCTCGGATTTTATGGGATTCAGTTTAAGTTTCAGGGCTGAAAGCCGGGATTTCTGGTTTGGCATTATGAAAGTCCTCTCGGAGAACCTGTTCTTAATTAGACCTTCACTGTACCTTATTCCTGATTCCAGGGAATATCCCAGGGCCTGTGCCCTGCCTGAATCCGGAACAGGTATCACCACATCTGCCTGGGCAGGGTATTCTTTTGCAAGTGTTCTTCCCAAGCTGATTCTGGTCTGGAACACCTCCACATTATCTATGACGCTGTCAGGTCTTGCAAAGTAAACGTATTCGAACATGCAGTGTGACGTATGTGCCGCGGGCATGACAAATATGCTTTTGGGTCCATCAGGAGTTAATTCTACCAGTTCTCCCGGTTTGACATCCCTTATCTTCTCGCCATTGAGTATGTCCATTACACAGCTTTCAGAAGCTACAATGTAGCTTTCATCAGCGTACCCGATAACCAGTGGCCTGAAACCCATTGGATCACGGAGAGCGAAGAGTCTGTCTCCAACCATTATTGCACATGAATACGCTCCCCTGAGTTTGTTCACAGAGTTCCTGAAACCACTTATGATTCCATGGCTGTTAATCTCTGTGGAAATTTCCATGAGCATAACTTCGGTATCAGAACTGCTTAGAAATGGAACGCCTTTGAGCTTCAGCTGTTCTCTCAACTGGCTTGCGTTTGTGATCTCGCCATTGTGGGAAATTGCAATATATCCATATGAATTTGAAACAAGGAAAGGGCCTATATTCTCCAATCCCTTTGATCCGGAGGTGGAATAGCGTGTATGCCCTATGCCAACCTGTCCATTGAGTATTGATCCTGTCTCCATATCTCTGTCAGTAAAAACCTCATGGACAAGTCCCATGCCTTTCTTGACGCTGATTATGCTGTCATGAAACGTTGCAATGCCCGCACTCTCCTGCCCCCTGTGCTGAAGCGTACGGAGTGATGCCACAAGATACGGATAAGCAGTTGTCTTGCCTATGAAACCGACAACAGCGCAGTGATCATTTGGCTTTAGCCCATCTATAGGATCTGAGTTTTGGGGCGGGATATCCACAGTGAGAGCACCTCTTCTCCCTTACATGGTATGAATGATGGCCACATCTTCTGCACCTTATGTGTACCTTCTTGCTTCCCATCTTTCCCATTACTGATGTTCCGTTGCTCATTGACTGTCACCTCGAGAGGGAGAAATAAATATCACATTATCTCCTCTGACCAGAATCCTGTCATAATTTCCCTTGTTTTCACCATATATGGTTTCCCCTGCATTTTTAATCACAAGGTTCATGTATATGTCGTAACCTTCAAGGATACCTGAATAGGCCCTGTTCCCCTTAACATCCACAAGGACATTGTGGTCTATGGACCCTCGCAGTACATCCATGGGTCTGGCAATATTTGACTGTTGTTTTGGCATTTAAATTCAGGCGATGCATTGTAAAAATCTATTTAACATTATCTTTGAATGAATGAACTGAAGAAAAGTTATCATCTGTATTGAATATGTATTTTGCCTTCATGGGTCCGTTCCAAGGGATGGAATTAGAAAATGGTGATTTATCTCTGGAAATTACTCGAAGCATTCAGAGATTCTCAAACTGTTTCATAATGTCATCTTCCTTAGGTTTTTCTTTCAAGAATGCACCTATTAACATAATTATGAAACCGATAATGGCCAGCACTATGCCGATTACTTCCAGTGAAGCCAGATATTCCTGGGATTGCAATATATACTCATAATTTACAAGAGGGGCAGATTTTCCGAAGAATACCAAAGTGTAATTCCCAGCCCCCACTTCGTAAGCTCTATCAGTGGAGATGGATATTGTGGAATTAATTGCATAATCAGATATGTTCCCGGTTTCTGCAAGCGGCATATCAGAGGTCCTGATAAGTGAAATATTGGTGGATGAATTTGTTACAAGAAGGAAAGTCGTGCCATTGAATTGTAAATTATCTGTGGCGAATACATCAGATCTAACCTGTTGGAAGCTGTCTCCGGTAACAAGTTTTCCACTGAGTAGCGCAGATCCGGATATTAACAGCACTATGCCGATCACTAAAATTACAAGACCAACATAAAAGACTCTTCTGCGCATGTTCTGTTAATACTAAATAGACTTAATAGAGTTTCTGAGGCTTTCACAACATATGGCGCTGAAATCGCAGGAATAACTTTGACGGTTAAAACTTATATTGATCCTGACAATATGGTTCTTACTTTGCCGAAGTTATTATGCATGAAAATCAACAGGATTGCACATAACCGGTTAATGTCAAGCAAAAGGTGAAAATATTGAAAATGCCAAAGGAAATTAAAGCTTACTGTCCAAGATGCAAGAAGCACACGCTGCACGAAGTGGAGAGAGTCCGAAAGAAAAAGGCAAGTGAGTTCAAGGCCGGTCAGAGGAGATTCAGAAGGGCAACCTCAGGATACGGGGGTTTCCCGAGACCTAAATATGAGGGGAGGGAGAAACCTACAAAGAGGGTCCCTCTGAGACTCAGGTGCCTTCAGTGCAAGAAAGCTACAACCCCCAAGGGAATAAGGGCAAAGAAGTTCGAACTGGTGGAGGTGCAGTAAATTGCCTGAACAGAAGTTCGTAAAACTGAAAAGCATAGGGAATAAATTCATAAAACTGAAATGCAAGGACTGCGGAAATGAGCAGATAACTTATACCAAAATATCCAGTGTTGTGGTATGCAATATATGCGGATCAACCATGGCAAGACCAACCGGAGGAACCCTGGAAACAACTTCTGAGGTTACGGGAGATCTCTGATGCGGAAGAATCTACCGGAAGTCGGCGACCTTGTAGTGGTCACCATAAAAGAGGTAAGGAACTTCGGTGCAAATGTAAAATTGGATGAGTACCCTGGAAAAGAAGGCTTCATCCATATAGCCGAAGTTGCAACCGGCTGGGTCAAGCACATCAAGGATTACCTCAGAGAGGGACAGAGGACCGTATGTAAGGTTCTTAATGTTGACACGGCAAGAGGGTATGTGGATCTTTCACTGAAGAGAGCAAATGAACATCAGAGGAGAGAAAAGATATCTGAGTGGAAGAACGAACAGAAATCACAGAAGCTTTTTGAAATAGTGGCAAAGGCACTTAATAAAACTCCCGATGAATGTTACAACAGTTTCGGAATGGATCTGGAAAAGAGATTTCTCAACCTATACAACGCATTCGAGGATGCGGCAGCTTCAGAAGACTGGCTCCCGGATGTTAATGAAGAGTGGAAAACGGTATTCCAGAGAATTGCCAAGGAAAACATCGTTGTTCCATATGTTAAGATCGGCGGATTTATAGAAGCATATTCCCTTGCATCAAACGGCGTGGAACTGATCAAGGATTCCATGGAAGCCGGAGAGAAACAGGGGGCCGAAATACAGTATGCTGGGGCACCCAGATACAGATTAGTGGTAACCGATAAAGATTATAAGGCGGCAGAAGATTCTTTAAAAAGGGCTGTCCAGGCAGTTACAGAAAAGTCAAAAAAGAACGGCGTAGTTGTTGAATTCGTAAGGAAGCCCTGACGAATGAACTCACTCATAAGGAGATGCCGGAAATGCAATACCTATACGCTGGAAGAACACTGTAAAATTTGCGGCAATGAAACTGGCCCGGCTATACCACCGAAATATTCGCCAGTGGACAGATTTCAGAAATATAGGATAAAAGATCTTAAAGGTGAGATGAATGGAAAAGATAGTAGTTAATCAATATAAACGACCCAGACTGAACAATCCCGTTCTCATTGGGGGGCTTCCTGGTATAGGAAACGTTGGAAAGATAGCGGCAGAGTACCTTATAGAAAAAATGAAAATGGAAAAACTTGCAGATATATTCTCCCAGTATTTCCCGCCCCAGGTCTTCATAGGGGAAGATGGTGTTGTACATCTGGTCAGGAACTCAATTTATTACAAGAAAATACCAAAGGGGAAAAACGATCTCCTTGTTCTTGTGGGAGATTTTCAGGGATCAACACAGGAGGGCCAGTACGAGCTTTCCTATAATATTCTGGAGTTTGCTCAGAAGCTCAACGTATCAGCGCTGTATACTCTCGGTGGTTACAGCACAGGGAAGATAGTTGAATCGCCCAGAGTTCTCGGGGCAGTTACCGGCGTGGAATTTGTTAAACTTCTCAAGGATTATGGAGTTGTATTTCCCAAAGGAGAGCCCGGCGGAGGAATAGTGGGTTCCGCCGGAGTCATACTTGGAATGGCAATGGAACTTTTCAACATTCGCGGTGCCTGCCTCATGGGAGAAACTTCAGGCTACTTCGCTGATCCAAAGGGGGCGAGGGAACTGGTAAAGGTACTTTCATCCCTTCTGGATGTTGACGTAGACATGAAGGAACTGGAGGAGAGAAGCAAGCAGATTGAACAGATAACCGAAAAAATGCAGGAAGACGTTCAGGGAAGAACACAACCTAAGGACGATCTTGGGTATTTTGGATAATCCACTGACCCCCCATCCCCGATCTCCCACAGATCTTCCAACTTCAAAGGTTGATGGCGGAATCTCTATGGATCTGACAAATGGCTATCCATGGAGATGATGTGTTTTCTTTCGATTTCATCTGCTATCTTGCGAGAGGGAAATTCCGGTCACAAATGTTAAATTTGTATGTCTTATTTAAAAATGCAGTGAATCAGGGCTGCAACAATTATATGTAACATGGCAAGGATTCTGTATACAATTTTCACCAAGATCTCATATTTAGTAACTGGCGTATGCTAACAGGAACTAATTGTTATTCCCTGACTTCCAGGAATAAGTCCAATGGTAAAAAATATTAGGGTCAAGCCAATGAAAGCGCCATGGTCCGAAACAGGGACAGCCAGGACAGGTTTAAGGAAATATCAATTTCTGAATTTTTTGAGAAAAACAAGCACATTCTCGGGTTCGATTCCCCTCAGAAATCAATGTTCATGGTGGTGAAGGAAGCACTGGACAATTCCCTGGATGCGTGTGAGGAGAACAGCATACTTCCCGATATTTCGGTCTCAATAAGGAGGGATGATACAGACCAGTATACTGTTACGGTGGAGGATAACGGTCCTGGCATACAGAGGCAGGAGATCCCAAAAGTATTCGGACAGCTACTCTACGGATCAAGATTTCACAGGCTCAGGCAGACCAGGGGACAGCAGGGTATCGGTATAACTGCAGCCATACTTTACGGTCAGATAACGACAGGAAAAGTGTCGTATATAAAATCAAAGATTCCGGGGGACGAGGTTGCGTTCGAGTTCAGACTTGGAATAAATGTTAAGGATAATACTGCCAATATAGTGGAGGAGAAGCCTGTCATATGGAACAGGGTCAGTGGGACCTCAGTCTCCATACCTCTCAGGGGAAAGTACCAGGTCGGAAGGCAGTCTATTTTTGAATATCTGAGGGAAACTGCGGTTTCAAACCCCAATATGCAGCTTTTATTCACAGACCCCGATGACAGGAAATACATTTTCAACAGGGCACTTGAAGTCCCGTCCAGGCCTTCTGTACCTGTAAAACCTTATCCACTGGGTCTGGAGATGGGGGAGGTGCAGTCAATGGCAAAGGAATCCCATGAAAAATCCATGTGGTCTTTCCTCACATCGGATTTCAACAGGATCAGCAGAAACCTTGCATCAGAAATTCTCAAACTGGCCGCAATTGATGAAAACAAAGATCCCAGGCAGATTACCCTCGATGAAATATCGGCGTTGAGGGACGCATTCACAAAGGTCAAAATGATGCCTCCCCCCACTGACTGCCTATCCCCTCTTGGCGAGGAATTCATAATCAAGGGTTTGAAGAATGTATATGAAGATCACCACCCTTCATTCTACTGCAGGCCTGTCACAAGAAAGGCGTCTGTATACAATGGGAATCCATTTGCGGTTGAAGCAGGTCTTGTCTATGGTGGTGACCTCAGGAGCGATGATCAGGTCAGAATAGTAAGGTACGCAAACAAGGTTCCACTCCTGTATCAGCCCGGCGCCTGTGCAATAACAAGGGCAATATCTGAAACAGACTGGAGATCTTATGGACTTGAACAGAGGCAGGGAACTGGGATACCATTTGGGCCCGCAATAATATTTGTCCATGTTTATGGTGTCAGATTGCCATACACATCAGAATCAAAAGAGGCAATTGCAAACGTTGACGCAATAATGGAGGAGATAAAACTTGCAATGAAGATCATAGGAAGATCTCTCAAATCATTCATGAACAAGAAGGATAAAAGGCAGAAGATCAATGAGAAATTCAGGTTGGTCCAGAGCCTTATTCCAGAAATAACTAGAAAGGCTGCATCAATCGTCAACGAGGATCCACCCGCGGTCAGTCCAATAATTTCAAAAATTGCAAATGTCGTATTCATAAAGGAGAGCACGGTTCAGAGGGATGATTACATGGAAGTAGTGGCAGAGATCATAAACTATTCAGGGCAGGAGAGGAGCTTCACCCTTTATGCATCACCCCCAACCGGCGATGTACCAGAAGGTGGCATTTCATGGAATATTGATCATCTGGCCCCAACTGAAATAAGGAAAGTTTCATTCACAATGAAGGGTAAATTCATTGATTATGCAGGAACTGATTACTATTTCAAGGGGATCGATCCGGTACATGTGCAGGGAGCTGAACTTCTCCCATCTGACTGGAACATTGAGGCTGTAAGGATAGAGGAAGGTGATACTCAGGATGAACAATGATGAAGAATCTGTTGAAAAACTGAAAAAGATGGTGCTGGAAATGTATAATACACTGAAACTGGGAGAGGTACCAGAGATATCACTTCCCTCCAGGAACAAGGACAACATAGTCCTTGATCAAAAATACTCCATATGGAGATATGGTGAAAACGTTACAACAAGAAGCGCCAAGTCAATAGACGGGGCTGAGTATATCCTCAAGGTGCTTTCTGTGGTGGAGTTCATAATGGAGATGATCGGAGGAAACAAGTCTTCCACCCTGAGGGAAATGTATTACATATCAGAAGGCTGGGGAAACGGCAAGTTCCATTCGCAGGATGAATCAAACCTTTTGGCTGAGGACCTTGAAATTATAAGTGCACTGCTGAGGGAAGATTTTCATCTCAGACCAGAGGAAAACGGTGCCAGTATCATTGGGAACATAACCGTTGAGGAGAAAAGCAGGAAGGGGGATTTCAAGACGATTAACTGCAAGGACGATGTTGGAGATGGAGGGTATCCAATACCGTATAATGTTGAAAAGGAAAAGCTCAGGCTTAAATCTGCAGACGCTGATTTCATACTTGCAATAGAAACAGGAGGAATGTTTGACAGGCTTGTTGAGAACGGTTTTGACGAGAGGATGAGATCGGTGTTGGTCCATCTTAAGGGACAGCCTGCAAGAAGCACAAGGAGGATTCTCAAGAGAATGAACGAGGAACTTGGACTCCCAGTATACGTTTTCACAGACGGTGATCCATGGTCTTTCAGGATTTTCGGATCAATTGCATATGGCGCCATAAAGACAGCCCATATATCACACCATCTGGCAGTTCCCACCGCTGGTTTTATCGGCGTGACGGCATCAGATATACTGAACTACGATCTCCCAACCGATAAACTCACAGATAAGGACGTAGAGGCACTAAAAGCAGAACTTAATGATCCAAGATTCAATTCAGAGACTTGGAAGCAGGAGATTGAGACCATGCTTCAGATAAACAAAAAAGCTGAACAGCAGGCACTTGCAAAATACGGCCTTGATTACGTGACAGACACGTACCTTCCGGAAAAATTATCAGAAGGGGGTGCAATTTAATGGTACTTGTGAAAGTTTCAATTGTACAGATGAGTTCTACCAGTTCCAAGGAGGATAACCTGAAGAAAAGCCTGGAAATACTTGAAAGCCTGAAAAATGAAAAGACAGATCTTGTTGTTTTTCCTGAATACCAGATGTACCTCCCTGATTACGGAAACCCCAGGGGGGCTGTGGAGGCATCTGAGCATATTTCTGGAGATTTTGTCTCGGCAATAATTTCTTCTGCAAAAAAGAACAGACTAAGAGTACTGATGAACATGGCAGAGAGCATTGGCAACAATGTGAAGCCTTACAACACCTCCGTATTTATTGATGACATGGGGTTTGTGGCAGGCATTTACAGGAAGACTCACCTGTTTGATGCATATTCATCCAGGGAATCCAACGTCTATAATTTTGGACTCAACGGCTATTCCCCATTCACCTCTGAAAATTTCACACTTGGCACACTTATATGCTACGATCTCCGTTTCCCGGAACCTGCCAGAATACTGCGTCTTCTTGGTTCAGATATTATTTCATACCAGGCTGGGTGGTTCAGGGGAGAAAGGAAGCTTGACCACTGGAAAACACTGATCAGGGCAAGATCCATTGAGAATGGTTCTTTCGTCATAGCATCTT
>JAMCUD010000020.1 GCA_023379355.1 Thermoplasmatota archaeon | reverse complement strand
CGGGAAGCCCACGGTTTTAGTCGTGGGAGGATGTCACAGTTGTCACAGAATTAATGATCTTGCACCTTGGTCATCCATTTTTTCTCCATACGAATTAGGTACTTATGTTCCTAATTTTGCGATATGGTAGTAACGAAAAGAATTTATCTTCTTATCAATAGGTCACAGCATGATGTCCATGGCTGATCAGAACCCGGATGAAATAAGGGGAATCTGGGAGCAAATATTCTTCAGATATGGCTATATGGACCGGATTAACAAACTCAGTGCAGTTTATCCAGAGGAGAAATCCCTCTATGTATCGTTCAAACATATACAGGATTACAATAAGGAGTTTGCCACGTCTCTGACAATAGTGTCTGAATTTTACATAAGACTGGGTGAAGATGTTCTGAGGGAGCTCATTCATCCCCCCAGAGGAAACGTTAAGAGAGTCAACATAAGACTCACGGATTTCCCTGAGAACGAATTCAGGATTGAAATTAGGGATCTCAGAAGCCCCAATGTTGGGACCCTGTTGACCATTAATGGCATAATAAGGAAGAATACGGAGGTTTTACCCAGATTGCAGACCGCTGCATTCAGGTGCGAAGATCCTGCCTGCGGCCACATAAACATGATCCCGCAGGAACGTGGGAGAGTTGATGAACCCGCTGCCTGCGAGCTCTGTGGAAAGGAGAGGAACAAGACTAAATTCAAACTTTTAACCGAGGAATCTGAATTTGTAGACTTTCAGAAGCTGGAGATACAGGAGAACCCAGAAACGCTTGACGGAGGTTCGCAACCACAGAGAATTACAGTTATTGTGGAAGATGATCTTACCGGGAAGATATTTCCTGGTGACAGGATAATGATCGATGGAATATTAAAAGCTGAGCAGAAAAGAGCAGGAAGCATAATGCTCACAGAGTTCAACATCTATGTTTATGCCTTGAATTTCAGGAGAGTTAACAAAGAAATCGAAGATGTGAAGATTACCGAAGAAGACGAGAAAATGATTCTTGATCTCTCAAGAGATCCAAACATAATCGAAAAACTTTCAGCTTCAATCGCCCCAACCATATTTGGAATGGAAATGGTGAAGAAAACTCTGGTTCTCCAGATGTTCGGAGGAATACGTAAAACAATGAAAGACGGCACGACAATGAGGGGGGATATCCATGTGCTGATGGTTGGAGATCCGGGAACAGCAAAATCACAATTGCTGAAATATATGACGGAACTTTCACCCAGAGGAGTTTTTGCCTTTGGACGAGGATCAAGTGCTGCGGGACTCACTGCCGCAGCAATAAGAGATGATTTTGGGGAGGGGAGATGGACCCTTGAAGCAGGAGCTCTGGTTCTTGCCGATAACGGTTTCGCAGCTATTGACGAACTGGATAAGATGGATGAAAAGGATACAGCGGCCATGCATGAAGCCATGGAACAGCAAACCGTTACAATATCAAAAGCCGGCATCATGGCCACACTGAAATCCAGATGCTCCATTCTGGGGGCAGCAAACCCTAAGTTTGGGAGATATGACCAGTCCAGAACCATTGTTGACCAGATAGATTTTCCTCCACCTCTTCTTTCACGATTTGATGTTATATTCAAGATTATTGACAAACCGGATAGGGGCAATGATGACAAACTTGCAATGCATGTTCTCAAAGCCCACAGGGTCGGGGAGATATACAAGAGTCTTGAACAGAATGACATAACCGGACTTGACATACCTGAGGAGATAGAATTCAACCCACCTGTTGATAAGGAGATGGTAAGGAAGTATGTATCCTATGCAAAGGGCAAGGTTTTCCCAAGACTTTCTGATGAAGCCATAAATCTTCTAAGGGAGGAGTACGTCAAGACAAGAGGGGGAAACCCAGATTCCATTCCAATAACTGCCAGACAGCTGGAATCAACCATAAGGCTAGCTGAAGCGGCTGCAAGAGCTAGACTCTCCTCAATCGTAACAGAGGGGGACGCAATGCTTGCCAAGCAGATAGTGGACTTCTACCTGAAGGATGTGTCAACTCACAACGGAGAGGTCGATATTGATGTTCTGTATACAGGTACAAGCTCAAAACAGAGAAATGATCTTGAGACTGTATTTGACATAATAAAGGAACTTAAAAAAGAGAAGAATTCAGCTGAGATAGATGAAGTCATTAGTCTCTCACAGGCCAGGGGACTCAGTGTTGACAGAGCTGAAGAGGCCATTTCAAACCTTAAGAGAACCGGACAGATATATGAGCCCTCGTACAGGAAACTGGATGTGATCAGGTGACCGAACGGATCAATATGAAGATTTCAAGCGTTAATGGAGAGGTACTCCTTGCCGCAGCTGATTCGTCCATTGTGGGCAAAGTCATAAGGGAAGGGAAGCTCCATCTCGACATAAGATCAGATTTTTATGGTGACGTAAGGGTTAATGATGATACTTTTGTATCATCCCTGGGGATCTGCACCATAGCCAATCTTGTGGGGAAACATGTTGTGGAGAAAGCAATTGAGGAGGGGTATGTTGACCCGGAAAACATAATTTCAATTGATAATATACCACATGCCCAGTTCACAAGAATGCCAGAAAGCTGAGGGAATGTTAAATTGGGAGATAAGGAGAAAAATGTAAGAGAGATTTTCAACTCAATCCAGGAAAAATATGATTTTCTCGATACTTTAATAAGTATGGGCCAGGACGAAAGATGGCGAAAATACATGGTGAAGAATCTCGACCTGAAAGATAACCTTGAAATTCTTGACTGCGGATCTGGCACCGGTAAACTTACCCGTCAGATCATTGAATCATGCGGAACATGCAGAACTACCTGTCTGGATGTTACCGACACAATGTTCAGGCGGGAAATGTTCCCGGACACAGAGTTTATTGTCGCAAGTGCGGAAAAAATCCCACTGCCGGATGAATCTATGGATCGGGTTGTATCGGCTTTTCTAACCAGAAATCTGGAAAATGTCGATAACTATTTCAACGAAGTGCACCGTGTTTTGAGGAAGGGTGGTATTTTTATAAACATGGATATTTTTGATCCAAGGATGCCGGTTTACAGACAGTTCTTCTCCATATACTTTTATAAAGTTATGCCAATTATTGGTAACCGCTTGACTGGAAGCAGATCTTACACTTACCTTGCACAGTCCGTCAAGAATTTCTACGATCATGTTACACTTGAGGATAAGATCACTAAATCTGGAATTTCGCTTAAAAGATCAAAATCTTTCATGTTTGGAACAATCTATGTGCACATAGGGATCAAGATATAAATATATAGTAACCTATAAACAATTCAATAATGTATTTATATTATGCATTGATGCATCTTTTATGATTTCGACGCAGAATACAGATATAATTCCTGAAAACTGGTACAATGTAGTACCGGATCTTCCGGAACCATTACCCCCTCCAAGGGACAACGACTTGCACAAATCATCCATTGAGCTCCTCAACAGAATACTGCCTAAAAAGGTCATAGAGCAGGAGTTCACCTTCAGGAAATATGAGAAGATACCTGACGAAGTGATTGAGTTATATGAACAGATAGGACGCCCTACACCTCTTGTGAGAGCGAGAAATCTGGAAAAATACCTAAACTACAGGGGGAAAATATTTTACAAATTCGAAGGTGCTACAGTGACCGGTTCCCATAAGATCAACACTGCAATTCCCCAGGCATATTATGCTGCCAATGAGGGGATAGGGGAAGTTACCACTGAAACAGGTGCAGGGCAGTGGGGTACCGCTACGGCACTGGCATCCTCCATGAACGGAATGAGATCAAAAATATT
Source organism: Thermoplasmatota archaeon (assembly GCA_023379355.1). The sequence goes on along the minus strand of JAMCUD010000020.1, from coordinate 11,283 downwards.
CATGGTAAATGTCAGCTACCAGCAGAAGCCCCTCAGGAAAACTGTCATGAATCTATATGGGTCTGAGGTGGTTCCAAGCCCTTCCCCATTGACACCTACAGGAAGAAAATTCCTCTCAGATTCATCAGATCACCCAGGTTCTCTTGGAATAGCAATCTCAGAAGCTGTGGAATACGCTCTTGAAAACGATCTTCGTTATTTGCTTGGCAGTGTGATGAATTCAGTGATAACTCATCAGAGCATTATAGGTCTTGAGACCCAGAAGCAGCTGGAGATTGCCGGTGAAGAGGCCGATGTGCTCATAGGTTGTGTTGGGGGCGGAAGCAACTTTGGGGGGTTTGTATTTCCCATTATCAGGGATGGAAAGGAGAGAACGGTAATTTCATCGACTGCAAGAGAAGTCCCAAAATTCTCAAAGGGAAAGTACGGATACGACTATGTTGACAACGCAGGGATACTTCCTTCAATAAAGATGTACTCCCTTGGTTCTGATTTTGTTCCGGAGAAAATTTATGCCGGAGGACTCAGATACCATGGGTCTTCTCCTTCCTTATCCATTCTTGTTAAAAATGGAACGGTAAAGTCTGAAGAGATAGGCGAAGAACAGGTCATAGATGCACTCAGGGTGTTTGCCAATACACAGGGAATAGTTGCCGCTCCGGAATCGGGCCATGCCCTGGCTTCCACCATAAACTATGTGAGATCCAATCCGGAAGAAAAGAAGACAGTAGTGGTGAATGTAAGTGGCCATGGGCTTCTTGATATGTCGATTTTCAACAGGGGATGAAATTTCTTGAAAAACAGGATAATACTCTATTTTACAATTGGATTTCCAGACAACCCAACGCTCCAGGAGTTTTCTGAGGCAATTCCTGATCACTCCCTGGACTATGTTGAACTGGGTTATCCCTCAAGAAGAGCCTATTATGACGGCCCCAGAATAAGAGAGACTCACGAAGCTGGACTGAAAAATTTCAACGTAAATGACCTTGCTCAACTGACCGGCACCCTTCAGAAAAAGGCAAGGAAAATATATCTGCTGACCTATCACGATGATTTTACCGAAAATAGAGATAACATCTACAGTATCCTCAAGAGTTGTAATTTCTCAGGCCTCATAATTCCAGATCTGTTAACAGATTACTATGACGAAAATTCTTCCATCATTGAAGAAATACAGGGGTCAGGATATGAGTATATTCCCTTCTTCAACCCATCTTCGCCGGATAAGGTCATAACCAGCGTATCTGGAATATCAAACTCATGGATTTATTATGGCCTGATGCCTTCCACAGGGATTAATGTTCCATACAGCCAGGATGAAGTTGTTTCAAGGATAAATTCCATTATTGGTAACCGTGAGATAAACTTCGGATTTGGCATAAGGAGCATTGAGGACGTAAAGAGACTTTTCTCCTACGGGGCACATGGCGCAGCAATAGGCACACTCCTCATTGAAATGCTGAAGTCCCATGATACAGAGGGTTTCAAAAATTTTGTAAGTGAACTGGCGGTGACGAGAAATGCCTGAAGCAGAAGAAAAAATGTTCAGCCGGAACCTGTCTTATTTTGAAGCATTTTCCATGATGAAGAGACTTGCTTCCCCGGATGCATCTGATCAGGATAGGGTTGCCTTCCTGAAGTTTTTGCACAATAAAGGAATCACCTCCACTGAAATGGCTGGTTTTTCTGCTGCCATAAGATCTTTTGCCAGCATATCACCTGTGAATGATGTGTCAGATATAGTTGGAACTGGTGGGGATCTTCTGAACACGGTGAATGTCAGCACAGCTGCAGCAATTACTGCTTCAGCAATGGGGATAAAGATTGCAAAACATGGAAACCGGGCAGTAACAGGAAAGGTGGGAAGCGCAGACTTTCTTTCACGAATTGGCTACAGATTCGATTTCGATCATGGTGAATTGCTGGAAAGAATCAATAAACATAGTTTTGCGTTCCTTCTTGCACCTCAGTTCAACGGAACTTTCAGGATGTTTTCTGAAGCAAGGAGACAACTTCCCTACAAAACAGTATTCAACTATATGGGACCGGTTACAAACCCTGCAGATCCCCAGACAATAATCATCGGATCCTCTGATCCTGACATGCTTCCCGTTTATGCTGGACTATTAAATGAAACGGGGAAAACAGGTGCCGTGGTGACAGCACAGAATGGAATGGACGAGATATCACCTTTCTGCAGATCCAGATTGCTGTTTGTGAATGAAAAAATATCTGAAATAAACATTGAACCTGAAGAGATAACCGGTACACGTATAGAAAAAGAGGATGTGGCCAGCAGTGATCCTCACAGAAATTTCAACATGACGATCTCCGGCATAAGGGGTGAGGATGAGAAAATAGCGAAGTTCATTGCCCTGAACACTGCGCCACTGATCATTTCCAGGAACATTGCCGGAAGATTCGCCGATGCATACGAAATAGCGCTTGAAACAATATTGTCAGGTAAGGTTGGAAAACAGCTGGATAGAATCGGAGGCACCTCTAATGAACAGTGAGGAGATTGTAAAGATCTGTGGAATCGCCAATCTTGAGGATGCTTCGGCTGCAATGGATCTGGGATATGATATTCTGGGTGTAATTCTTGATACCAATGTAATAAGGCATGGCACTGTGAAACTCATAGATGACATAGAAAACATGGGAGGGAAAGCAGCTGCAGTCCACACATCATATGAATCTGTGAAACAGAATCCTTCCAATTCGGACTATATACAGCTTCACTTTACCCATTCCCCGGAACAGATTGTGGATATAAAAGATCAATTGGGGAGGAAAATAATCTCAGTAATAACATATACAGGAAGAGAGAAGTTAGATTCCCTTATAAATGAAAAGATTAACGCCGGTGCAGATCTTGTCCTTATAGAGAACCGGGATGGGATCCTGAGATATCTCCCGGAAATTGAATACGTATCCGAAAACCGAAGAGTCGGAGTAGCAGGAAAGATAGGACCGTCCAATGTAAGTGAAGTAAGGGAGAGGGGATTCAGATTCATTGACGCCAGCAGTTCCCTTGAGATGAGTCCTGGAAAAAAGGATCACCGGGTTATGAAAGAGTTCATAGAAGCCGCGAGGTGCAGGCATGCCACTCTGTGATCTCTTACCGTCACTGCTGGATGGGCCCGGCAATTTCGCATATTTCTGCAAATTTGACGATGTGAACAAGACAGAGGGTGAAGAGACCCTGTTCACCTCTAAAGGTGAACCTGATCTGATGAACACACATGAAGAGGTAAGCAGATTCTTCCAGAACCTCAAAGGAATGGAAGATGGAACTGACCTTCCTGTGGCCATCTCATTTGACTTTATAGGTGAAAATTTTCCGGGTGTACAGTTCAGAAGATCTGAATGGCCCCTGGTTATGTCATTCATGCCAGATCATGTTGATAAAGGCAGCTATAAAAGAATGGCGAAAAAGGAAAGAAGAATACTTACCAGAGAAAATCTTGAAGACGGAAAACTTGCCAGTGTAATCAGCGAACTCCGTGACAGGATCAGAAACGGAGAGCTTCTGCAGGTAGTGATTTCCAGAGACTTCCAGCTCCCTGCCTTCGATCCATTAAGATGCCTTTCTGAATTCCTTGAATTTGACAGATCGGTCTATGTTTATTATTACAGGTTCGGAAAGTTTGAGATAATCGGGAGTTCACCGGAGAATCTGGTTACAATGAAAGGCGGTAGACTCACCGTTGATCCAATTGCAGGTACCGTCAGAAGGGGTGTTACTCCCCAGGAAGACGAATTGCTAGGAAAAACACTTATTAATGATTCAAAGGAACTATGTGAACACAGGATGCTTGTTGACCTTGCAAGGAACGATCTGGCAAGGGTATCGATTCCGGGGACTGTAAAGGTTGAGAAAAATATGGAAATAGGAAGGTTTGGAAACGTTCAGCACCTGGTGAGCAGAGTCTCCTCTGTTTCGTCCACTGATGAACCCTTGGAGGTTATCAGGTCTGTATTTCCTGCAGGAACTGTCAGTGGTGCCCCAAAGAAGAGATCACTTGAACTCATAGGAAGGTTTGAGGATACTCCAAGAGGACCTTATTCCGGTTGTATTGGAACCGTCGGAAGGTCAGGTATGGATCTTGCCCTGCTTATCAGAAGTGTTTATTGCTCCGGTAATGGATATTATACCAGATCAGGTGCAGGAATTGTCAATAACTCAATTCCTGAGAAAGAGGTCCAGGAAATTTTCACAAAGAGTCTCAATGTCATGGAGGTGGCACGAATTGAAAGTTTTAATGATTGATAATTACGATTCCTTTGTGAATAACCTTGTGGATTATATGAGGCAGGAAGGGGTGGAAGTCCATGTTGTTCCAAATGACATGTTATCCAGTATAGACCATGAAGAATACCATGCAGTTGTCATATCTCCCGGACCAGGAAACCCAATGAACCCTCAAGATAGAGGGCAGATAGCGGAATTTTTCGGAAAGCTGGGAAATAAAAAAGTGCTTGGAATCTGTTTCGGTCACCAGATACTTGCAATGCTGCTGGGTTCGAAAATAAAGGTCTCCAGGAAGATTTACCATGGTGAGGTTGACACAATAAGCAATGACGGATACGGTGTTTTCAGAGACCTGCCCAATCGGATAAATGTCACAAGGTATCATTCCCTGGTTGTGGAACCTTCTGAAAACATTGTTGTTGACGCAGTTTCCGAGACTGATGGAAGTGTTATGGCGTTCCATTCTGTGGGCGGAAACATCACAGGGCTTCAGTTCCATCCAGAAAGCTACTACTCAGAGTTTGGCCACGAGATTCTAAGAAATTTTCTGGAGATGTAAAGATGGGAGTTGTTGATGAAATATACAGGAAAAACAGCAGGCGCATCCCCGTAAAGGATTATAGAAGGAAGAGGCCTGTAATCAGTATGTCTGATAGAATAAGGAAATTGAATTCCAGAAAGATGCTGGGGCTGATTGCTGAGTTTAAAAGATCTTCCCCCTCAGGTTTCAAGGCACCTGAAGGTCTGGGACTTAAGGAGTATTTTTCCCGATTAAATACTGCTGGTCTGGCTGGCATCAGTATTCTTACTGAACCGGAGTATTTCTCGGGAAGTTATGCCGATATAGAGAATGCACAGGATTTTAATTTGCCAATTCTTGTGAAGGATTTCATCTCAACAATAGAGATGGTGGACAGCTCTTTCAATTCAGGTGGAGATTGCATTCTTCTCATAAGCGATTTTCTTGAGTACAGAAAGATGACTGAACTTTACGATCATGCCCGTGATCTGGGGATGGAGGTTCTCATAGAATTCCATGATGTTAAATCTGCAGTTGACCTTTACCCCTTCAACGGAGCAATAATAGGTTACAACCGGAGAAATTTGAGGACACTGCAGATGGAACCCCAACAGGAAGGAATGGAAGAAATATTGAAGATGACAGAAAAGGTCAGAATACTTGAAAGCGGTATAAATGAGGCAAATATTGGATCTGGAATTTTGAGAGGATTCAATGGTGCCCTGGTTGGATCTTCAATACTTTCAGGTGAAGACATACCGGATAAAATTGCGCAGATGGAGTATGAAGCCTATGTTTGAGATAGACCTATGCAATGGCCTGAAACTCTCTGGAGATGAAATGATATTCATAGCTGGGCCCTGTGCAGTCGAAACTGAAGAACAGATTGTCCAGACTGCAAGATTCCTCAGTGCCATGGGTGTGAAGATACTTAGGGGTGGTGCCTACAAGCCAAGAACGTCACCGGATAACTTCCAGGGTCTGGGTGAAGCTGGTCTGAAAATGCTTGCCTCAGCAGCGGAACAGACGGGAATGGCAGTTGTGACTGAGGTGATGGATACTGATGACGTCGGAATTGTTTCCAAATATTCAGACATTCTGCAGGTCGGGTCCAGGAATTCACAGAATTTCCCTCTTCTTAGAAAACTTGGAAAACAGGATAAGCCTGTGCTGCTCAAACGGGGGTTTGGGAACACGGTTGATGAATTCGTAAATTCGTCCCGTTATATATCAAGGGAAGGAAATAGAAACATCATAATGGTTGAAAGGGGTATCAGGACCTTTGAAACCTCCACCAGGTTCACCCTGGACGTTTCAGCCGTTCCTGTTATCAAGGAAATGGTAGATTACCCTGTCCTTATTGATCCAAGCCATCCCGCAGGAAAGAGGCGCTTCGTGCAGCCGCTTGCACTTGCAGGTATCGGATCCGGTGCAGACGGACTTATGGTTGAGGTACACCCGTCACCTGAAAATGCCCTGAGTGACAGAGAACAGCAGCTGGATTTTCAGCAGTTTGAGCAACTTTACAGAGCATCGAAGTCCATGTTCTCCTTTATGCGGGCACAGACGTCCCTTGAGGTCCAAAAGAGGATGGAATAAATGCCAGCATAAATAATACAGATTTATAGCTATGTGGATATAACTGTTCATGCCTGATACAAAGATTATAGCAACCATGGGACCGGCCAGTGCGGATATGGCTGTTCTGGAGAAAATGGCAAAAAGTGGACTGTCTGCAGTCAGGATCAACACTGCTCATGCTGAACCCGGTTATATAGGAAAAATAAAGGGGATGATTGACAGTGTGAACAAAAAACTTGGTACTTACATAGGCGTACTTGTGGATCTGAAAGGACCGGAATTGAGAACCGGGGAATTTCCAGGAGGAGGCTTTGAAGTTAAAGCCGGATCACAGTACATTATTGGTCCGGAAGGTACTAAGGGAGACGATTTCACAATTAATTATCCGGCCATACTAAATACACTGATCACCAATGATCTTATCCTGATGAGTGATGGGAGATTCAGGTTCAAAGTAATCAAGTCCGGTAAGGATCAGGTCACGGTTAAATCACTTGATTCCGGAACCATGAGAGACAGATCGAGAATAAACGTTCCCGGCAAATACCTTGATCTTGGTGTGCTTACCAACAGGGATATGATATTCCTGAAAGAGGGAATCAGAGAGAATGTAGAATTTTTTGCCCTTTCATTCGTTCAGAAGAAGGAGAATGTGGAACATCTTCAGAAACAGATTATGAGCAACGGGGGAGATCAGCTCATAGTTTCCAAGATAGAGACCAAAAGCGGCCTCCAGAATATAAAGACAATAAGCAGGGTGTCAGATCTGATAATGGTAGCCAGAGGAGATCTTGGGGTGGAGCTACCGCTTGAAGAGGTTGTTGTGGCCCAGAAAAAGATCATTGATGAATCCCATAAGTACGGCGTCCCCACCATAGTTGCAACACAGATGCTTGAATCCATGGTCGGCTCCTCATCACCCACAAGGGCGGAAGTTTCAGATGTTACAAATGCAATAATGGACAACACGGACTGCCTTATGCTTTCCGAAGAGACTGCCATAGGAAAGTTCCCTGCTGAGGCGGTTGAGTATCTGAACAGGATATCGACCTATGTGGAGAATAAGGTGGGCGGTTTCAGGGAACCGGATGATTTCCTTGGCAACAGGGTAGCGTATTCAATTTCCAGGGCAGCTAAGGTTGTTGCCTCTGAGATAGAGGCTGACGGAATAGTGGCATTCACTCAATCAGGAAATACGGCAAAGATGATCTCTGCGGTTAGGCCCTGCGTGCCGATCTACACAATGGTCACTGATCCCCACCTTGGAAGAAAACTGAATCTCTTCAGGGGAATCAGACCGGTGAAGATTGACCCTGTAAAAAATCATACCGGGGATCTTTATGAAACCATATTAAGCGCAGAGAAGAGTATAAAAATCAGAAAGGGTGCAAGGCTTGTTATTACATCCGGAGCACCGAACTTCCTTTTCGGTGGCACCAATGAAGTTATGGTTTCCACATTCGGGAAATTTCTTGGAAGAGGTTATCCCTCCGGAAAGTCCTTCAGGGGAAAGGTTGCCGGGAAACATAAGAAGGGCGATATACTCATCGTTAAGGACGACATCAGTGAAGAGAGGGAAGATTTCATGAAATACAGGGGAATAATCTTTACAGGCAAAGCTTCCCATGAAGTGATGGATGCACTGGAAACATCAGGAATACCTGTGCTTTACAATACAAAAATAAGGGAAAAAATATCCGAGGGAGACGAAATTTTCATAGATGGGTACACTGGAATAATTAATTCCTGATACACCCTAGAATATGTCTTCCCTTATTGTGCTTATTTTCAGGTCCTTACCGGAATAATCCACATACATATTCTTCAATTTCACGTACTCCTCTATTCCGTATTTGCTTCCCTCGCCGGCCTGGCCTGTCATCCTGAAGCCGGTATGGTAGCCCTGAGACGATTCTGGTCCAGGCATGTTCACATATATCTCCCCGAATCTTATCTTTTCAGCCGCCAGGAATATGAAATTTGGGTCCTTTGTGAAGAGGTATGATGCCAGTCCGTATCTGGAATCGTTTGATTTTTCTATTGCCTCTTCTATGCTTGAAACAGGTGCTGCCCCGAGAATCGGTCCAAAAATCTCTTCCTGGAACAGTTCAGAATTCTGAGGTACGTTATCAAGTATGGTGGGTTCAAAGAAATATCCTCCCTTGAACTTTCCAGAGAGTTCATATCTCTTTCCACCTGTCAGTATTTTTATTCCGCTTGTCCTGGCATCCTCAGAGAACTTTTCTGCAGATTTCAGGGCCCCAGCATTGATAAGCGGTCCCACGTCAGATACTGTAGGGTCTCCTACTTTCAACCTTTTTGTGATTTCGACAAATTTGTTCATGAAAGATTCGTAAATCTCTTCATGGATGTAGAGTCTCTCAGCAGCTATGCATGATTGCCCCACGTTCAGGAATTTTGCCCATATCAGAGTTTTCAGGGTATTTTTTATATCAGCATCTTTCCATACTATGAATGGTGCCTTTCCTCCAAGCTCAAGCACGAGCTTTGCCATATTCGCGGAGGCCTGACCCATGATTCGCTGGCCGGTTGCTGTAGACCCTGTCATTGTTATAAGCGCAACCTTTTTGTGGGCTACAACATAGTCCCCTATCTCGCCTCCCTTTCCAGTTACTAGATTTAGAACTCCCTTGGGGAGTCCTGCCTCAACAAATTTTCTGACTATCCACTCTGCTGTGAATGGTGTGTCACTGCTAGGTTTCAATATGACAGTATTTCCTGTAAGCAGGGCTGGAGCAAGTTTTCTGACCACCATTGCACCGGGGAAGTTCCATGGAGTCAGTGCCAGAACTATTCCATATGGAACCTTGTACTGGAAAATCTTCCTTCTTGAAGTATCTCCCTCCACAACATCACCTGTGATCTTTCTTGCAAATTCCGCATAATACTGAATCTGATCAAGTACTCCGTTTACCTCATCACGGGCTTCCCTCAATATCTTTCCATTCTCGCTGACAAGTAGGCTTTCCAGTTCTTCCCTCTTTGCCGCAATAAGTTCTCTAGCCTTGTATAGAATCTTTGCCCTTTCAACTGAGGTCATGTCTGACCAGGAGTCAAAGCTGTCCTCTGCAGCGTCTATTGCTCTGTCCACATCTTCCTTGGTACCCGCAGGAAATAGACCGAATACTTCACCGGTACTTGGGTTGATCTTTTTAATTTCTTCTCCTGATTGCGAAGAAACCCACTCGCCATTTATCAACATCTTCATGCCTTTTGTAACACACTAAGAGATAAAAGATTTGTGAAAAATAGTGAATGCACAGGGAAAAGGCTGTAAACTGTGCTCCTGAACAGTCCGATACGGTTATATACATTTTTAGACTTCTCGGACCTACCCTAAATTTAGGTGATAATGGATGAACGATGGCGACTTTATCAAGATTGATTTCGAAATGCGCGTAGGGGAAGATAAAAAATTAGTTGCTACTAATTTGGAAAAACTTGCCCAGGAAAATAACATTTACGATGAAAAGAAGAAGTACAAGGATGCAGTGTTGATTGTTGGAACTGAAAACCTTTTCAAGGAAATTAACGAGTCTTTCAAGAACGCAGAGATTGGAAAGGAGACTGAAGTGGAGATAAAACCTGAGGATGCTTATGGGTTGAGAGACCCCAACAACATAAGGGTTCATACAGTGAGAGAACTGCAGAAGCTGGAAATAGATCCGGTAGTTGGAAAAGAGGTAACCATCAACAAAAAAAGAGGAAGGATAATTTCTGTAACCCCTGGAAGGGTACTTGTGGACTACAACCACCAGTATGCAGGCAAACCTGTTTTTTACAAATACGCAGTAAAAAGTGTGGTGGAAGACCCACTGGAAAAGGCAAGGTCAATCATAGAGATAAACTACACAATGGATGCTGACAAATTCGATCTTTCAATTGACAATGGGACGCTTACCATAAAAATACCTGAGGAGACAAAATTTGACCCATTCTGGATAGAGGCTAAATTCAATATCGTAAGTGAAGTCAGGAAGTATCTCCCTGATCTTGACATAAACATATTGGAATCCTATGCCAAACCAGAAAAGAACCAAGAGCCCCCAGTGGAAGATAGCCCTAAACAGGATGAAGAGAAAAAGGAAGAAGAGATCAAGGAAGAACAGAAATAATACCCATGACAGAAACCGAATCGGGAAGTTCGGAAAATATTTCCCTTATTTTTAAGAACCTTGCTGAAAGAGTCACCGTAATTCTTGTGGAACCTCACATTGAGGGGAATATAGGTGCTGTCGCCAGATCAATGAAAAATTCAGGCCTTTCGAATCTCATTTTAGTAAATCCAACAGAGATAGGAAACGAGGCTCTTGCCAGGACAATGGGCGGAAGGAGAATACTTGAAAACGCAAGGATATGTGATTCTCTGGCATCTGTGGCAGGTGAGTTTTCAGTTCTGGCTGGAACTTCAAGCACCCCTACAATCAACCATAAGAAATTCAGGAGGATACCAGTAACACCATCTGAATTCTGGAAAAATAATCTGGGGGCGAATTCAAAAATTGCCCTTGTGTTTGGAAGAGAGGGAGATGGACTCAGGAACAGTGAGCTTGAAATCTGTTCGCAGTTCCTGTTTATCCCTGCCAATCCGGAATACCCGGTGTATAACCTGTCCCATGCAGTCACCATAGTGCTTTATGAGATGATACGTCAGGCACTTGAAAAAGAATATATTGAAAATATCAAAGAAGAACCTGTAACCCCTGAGAATTTCAACCTTTTGTTGAAAAATATATACCAGATAATGGATCTCATTTCATATCCCAGGTATAAGAGAAAAAACACCGATGTCATGATTCGAAGGATGCTGGGCAGATCTGCATTAAGCGATACAGAATTCTACAAAATAATGGGAATACTGAAATTAATAAGAAGGAATCTGACGGGCAAACATGATAAAGGT
>JAMCUD010000019.1:10531-23790 GCA_023379355.1 Thermoplasmatota archaeon | reverse complement strand
ATATGATCTGTGGAAGGGTGCACGGGGCCGTGTCATACTGGGAAAGGAACTGCTGAACTCTGTGAAATCTGAGAACCATTCAGACCTTCAGTTATCCGATAGCTTCTATTCCTGCCTGGACTGTTTCGCGTGCCTGCAGGTCTGCCCGGCCGGTGTCAATGCGGGAGTTGTGAGCCATCTGTCCAGGAGCATCCTGACAGATAGAGGATCAAAGATCGACGAAAATCCATATGCAAAGATGATAGTGGCTGCAACAATGAAATACATGAATCCGCTTGGAATCCGGAAGGGCCTTGACAGCTGGGCATCTGGCCTGAAATTCAGCGATCACTCTGAGAATCTTCTGTACACGGGGAACATGTATCAGCTAATGGCATACACAGGAAAGATGAATGCCATGAGGTCCATGATGGGCAGCGCCTTGAGCAGGTTTATGGCAGGCCTGGCCGCGGACATGCCATCCCTTGTCAGGATATCGGCAACGCAGTATGACGGCACTTTCAAGGCAACGCTTGACGAAGCTCTCAGGAACATAGCCGAACTTCTCAAGAGTTCCGGGGTGGACTTTTCCTACATGGGTGGTTCAGAGCCCTATCCCGGAACATTCATTTATGATCTGGGCTACCTCAGGGAGTTCCGGGAATATTCAGCAAAGGTTTACGGGATGCTCAAGTCAACCGGTGCCAGAAGAATAATAACGGTCGATCCCCACACCTACGATCTTCTGAGAAATGTCTATCCCAAATATGTGGATGGATTTGATCTGGAGGTTGTTTTCTATGCAGACATGCTGGAAGCATCAAAAATTCACAACACTGGAAAGAAGGTTGCATTCCACGAGCCCTGCCATTTTGTCCTCCGGACTGATGCCTATAACAGGCCGCTGGAACTTCTGAAATCGGCATCCGAGGTCCTGCTCCCCTCAAGAAGCGGAAAGAGAACAAGGTGCTGCGGCGGCCCCGATGAACTCATATTTCCTGATCTGTCAGAAAAGATATCCCGCGACAGGTATGCAGAACTGGAGTCGACAGGGGCGGACGAGATCGTCACAGCATGCCCGATTTGCCTTTCCAACCTTTCGAAGGGCGGAAAGGTAAGGGACATGTCGGGCATTCTTATCCAGTCATTGAGGGAGTAATCATCTGCCCTTGTAGTCCGGTTTCCTCTTCTGGAGGAATGCCGATATTCCCTCTTTCAGGTCATCTGTGCCATAGAGCAGGCCCATGGCAATGGATTCCATTTCTAGCCCATTGTCCGTTCCCATCTCGCTTCCCTTGTAGATTAGTTTCTTCGCCATTGCTGCTGAAACAGGAGCGATCCTTGCGGCGAGGTCAGCCGCAAACCTGTCGGTTTCTGAGGCAATCTCCGCTTTGTCAAAGAGGCGCGAAACAAGGCCAATCTCATTCGCGTATTTTCCAGTGAATCTCTCGCCGGTTAGAATCAGATATGAAGCCCTGGACATTCCAACGAGCTTGCTAAGCCGCTGGCTGCCACCCCATCCAGGAATGAGACCAAGTGTTGTCTCGGGGAAACCTATTGTTGCGTCTGGCGTTGCAACCCTGATGTCGCACCATATGGATAGTTCGAAGCCGCCCCCAAGGATATAGCCTTTCATCTCGGCAATGGTTATCTTGGGTATCTCAGAAAACAGCCTGAATGTTCTCTCACCGAGCCTCGCATTTTCTGCAAAATCCATGGGGCCGCTGAAGAATTGTGTAAGCTGTGCACCTGCAGAGAGATTCTCGCCCTCGCCTCTAACAACTATCACATTGATCTCACGATCATTCCAGAGCTGTTTCAGGTATTTCTCAAGCGATTCCAGAACATTCTGGTTTATCAGGTTATTTCTTGTATTCCTGAGCACCAGATGGGCAACCCGGGTCCTCTCATCCCGTTCAAGCCTCACCACTGCATCCGTGTCAGCAGGTTTTGCCTCAGGCTTAAGGCTGGTTTCCTGATCTGTGCGTTTCATCGACTTTCCTGAAATAACCTCCCGCAGTTTTCCCTCCTCTATGGATTTGGCCGGATAGAATATCCTGGTATCGAATTTCTGGCTTAGCGCTATGAGTTTCCTCTTAATCTCTGCATTGGTGAGACCCTCGGCAACGGATATGGGCCCGAACGGCCGGTTCATTCCAAGTTTCACGCCAGTTTCAATATCGGCAGGTCCAGCCACACCCTCCTCTATGATCTTCACGGCTTCGTTTATCTCAACGGCAAGGATGTCAAGGAGTTCCAGCACAGACGAGGGCTTTGCATCCGGAATCTTTGCGTGGCCATTCTCCCAGGTGTAGAAGCCTTTTCCCGTCTTCAGTCCCAGGTTTCCTTTGTCCATGAAATTCCTGAAGTATTTGCATTTGCCATATTCCTTGTCAAGCGTTTCCGCATAATAGTCAAGTGAATGGACAACAGTATCTATTCCAACGTAGTCCATTAGCTCATACGGTCCCATGGGAAGCCCCTGGCTCTTTGCAAAAGCATCCAGTTCTTCAGGCTTTGCCATCCCTCTGTCAAGGACGAGACAGAAAAGCAGGCTTTCCGGCGCATTGATCCTGTTGACGACGAAGCCGGGGCTGTCCTTCAGCACTTTTATTGGTGTCTTCCCGATGAACTTGGAAAACTCAAATGCCGAGTCGAAGGCCTCCTGTGAGGTTTTTTCAGACTTTATAACCTCCACGAGCTTCATCACCACCGGTGGATTGAAGAAATGCAATCCAAGAACACGCTGGGGATTGCTCGCATTCTCCGCAAGTGTTGAAATCCTTATGTTGGATGTGTTTGAGGCGACAATGGCATCAGGTCTGCAGGATGCAGTAATATCTCTGATTACAGATATTTTGAGATCGGGTATTTCGGGAACGGCCTCTATGATGATATCGGCATTTCTGACGGCATCCTGAAGCGAAGACGAGAATGATATTCTGGAGAGAATGGCAGAATATGACTTGTCATCGATCTTACCTGATTTCTTCATCCGGTCAAGGCTTCCCTTTATTGAGGCCTCAGCCCTCTTAAGTGCATCCGGAAAAGCATCCTCTATTGTTACTGGAAGGCCTGCAATTGCGCAGACCTCTGCAATACCGTGTCCCATGATTCCGGCACCGATTACGGTAACCGTCCTGATATCCATGAGATCACTTCCTGAGCTTTGAAACTATTCCGGTGAGCTTCTGCGCACTGAAAATATCGCCACTTACCTTAAGTTGACCCTGCATAAATGCCTTTATCGCATCAGTCTTTCCTGTGAAAATGTCCGAAAGCACCTGATCTGTGGCAGAAATGGTTGCGCTTGGCGATGCGACCTCTCCCTCAGCAAGTTTTGCTGACCCGTTGCTTATCTCAACATGATATGGTTTCGCATCAGATGGCTTAAACAGGAAAGTCTTGTTGAAGCCTGCAATTTCCTTCTTAAAGCTATCCATGGAGCTGGCCTTGCTTATTATTTCATTCATGACTTCGTATGATGCCATGATGGGAAAGTCTGGTAACGGTAAAATATTTTATGCGAAAAATTTGAATTAGAAAGACCGGGCAGACAATATGTGCACAAAACATTATCTAGGGTAGAGTGATGAATTGCAATGACAGAGGGGTTCACAAGGTCCTTGAAACTGCTTGATGCAGTAATCATCAACCTTGGCGCAATTATTGGCGCAGGTATCTTCGTCATAATTGGAATTTCGGCTGGCCTTGCCGGGCCCGCCGTAATACTTTCCATTCCCCTTGCCGCTCTAGTGGCCATATTTACAGGGATAAGCTTTTCGCAGATAGCCCGCCATGTTGACAAGGAGGGGGGAACATATGAATACGGGAAGGAGAGCCTATCTCCCTTTGCAGGGTTTCTGGGTGGTACTCTGTGGACCTTTGGAAACATAGTTGCCCTTTCAGCAGTCTCCATAAGTTTCGGTGGATATCTTGACGAGGTTCTTGATTCGAGATTTCCGGCAATATTCATCGGAGTGGGGGTGATTATGATGTTTGCAATCCTGAACGCGCTTGGCATTAAGAACTCTGCAAAAACGCTCCGGGCAATAGTAATGGTGAACCTGGCAATACTCATACTTTTCACAGTCTTTGGCCTGTTTTTCTTCAAGCCTTCTCATTTTTCAGACTTCCTTATGAGAGGCCCTGAAGGCATTATATCCGGTGGAGCGGTCATATTCTTTGCCTTTTCCGGCTTCTCCAGGGTGACAACTGTTTCAGAGGAAGTAATCAATCCGGAAAGGACAATACCGCTTGCAATCATAATCTCAATACTCATATCCGCTGTCCTCTATTTTCTCATAACACTATCTGCAATAGGCCTGGCTACACCTGGAGAACTGGCATCCTCCACCTCTCCGCTGGCCCTTGCAGCATCCAGGACGGGATTGATATGGCTTGGGCTGGCAGTTTCCATAGGGGCACTGGTAGCAACATCGGGAGTGATTCTCACCGGCATGCTTGGCACCTCAAGGGTACTTTATGCCATGGCGAGGGACGGTGAGCTGCCCAGACGAATCTCATATCTGGACAGGTATTCGACACCTCTTGTTGCAATAGTCATATCCATGCTGCTTGCCATATTAATGTTGCCAGCAGCCTCGTTCGGTACAATTGTTGAATCTTCCAACGCCTGTGTCATATCTGCATATTCCATAATAAATATTGCAGCCCTGAAGGTTCACATGAAATACAGGAAAAGCAGGTATAGGGGTGGGGCCCTTCTTGGAAGGGACTGGTTCATAGCAGTTCCAGTTTGTGGAATCTCTACAATTGCCCTGTTCTTTGCATTTCTTGGCACTGAGAGCATGATCATTGCGGCTCTGGTGGCAGTGGCGTCTGCTACAATATATGAAATAAACACTGTCATTAGGGGTAGCCACGGCCCAGTACCATCCCGCAGTCGCGTAAGACTATTCGGGAAAAGCAGGGAAAAAATGGAGAACGCCGAGGTAAAATAAAAAAGGGATCAGGCTGAGGAATGGTTGTTGTAAGCCTCAAGCACATATTCCGCAAACTGGTCATCAGGATATGCTCCCACGAACTGGACCTCCCCATTTATCACTATGTGGGGAACGCTTGAAACTCCAACCTCTTCAGCCTCCTGCTCAAATTCCAGGGACTCTACCATCTCACCTGATATATTTTTGTTGAGTATTGCGAATTTGTGTGCCGTCCCAACAGCTCTTGGACAGTATGGGCATGTTGGCGTAACATAGACCTTTATCTTAATGGGTTTGTCGATCTTGCTGACAACCTCCATGGCCTTGGACGAAACTTCCACCTCGTTTGACGATACGTTCTTGAGATCCTCAATGAGAGATCCGAATTCGTAGCCTGAGGGGATGCCGTAATATTTAATCCGCCCGTCTTTCTTGCCATGCTCTGCAACTATGGTTGCCGGGAATTTCTCCACGTCATATGCCTTTGCAGCTTCCTTGTCCTTGTCAAAGTCGTACTTAACCAGGTGAATCTTCTTGTTAATTTCAGATACCTCCTCGGCCAGCTCAACTGTTTCCTTGCAATATTTACAATCTGAACTTTCAGAAGTGAAAATAACAAGGTCCACATCATTCTTCAAATGTTTCTCAAATTCCTGCATCAGGAACTTCTTATCCTCTTCTCTTATAAGGGGCATTCTTAGTTATTTTCAGTTATTATTTAAGTGTTGGCAGTCTTAGAGGTAACCATGTATTTTACAGGTAATCCCCGTAAACGGATGGGGTGAAAGTGGAACAATAATATTCTTGTTTGCTCATTAAGGGGACATGACAGAGAAGCTTTACTGGAAAGACATGTACCTCAGGGAATTTGATGCACATATACTTGGGATAATCGGCAATGACGTAGTACTTGACAGGACCGCTTTTTATGCAACTGGTGGAGGGCAACCGAACGATACCGGCGTCATGGAGTCAAAGGACAGGGAATACCGTGTTCTTGATGTCCGGAAGGACGCAAACGATGTGGTTCACACGCTGGATAAAGCAGAGGGACTTGAATTAGGTGCTAAGGTGCATGGAAAAATCGACTGGGAACGGCGCTACTGGCACATGAGATACCACTCTGCTGTCCACGTCCTTGATGGTATAGTCACCAGCAGGCATGGCGACCAGGGTCTCCTTACCGGGGGGCAGATATACCAGGACAGGGCAAGGATCGATCTGGACATGAATGAATTCAGCAGGGAAATAGTCAGTGCAATCATTGAGGAGAGCAATAGGTTCATAGCCGAAGGACACAGGATATACCAGAAGGAGATCACAGCCCAGGAGGCGAGATCCATGGAAAATCTTGCACGTACCGCACCCGGAAGGGAGCTTATGAACTCTCTGGATACAGTCAGGATAATCGTGATAGAAGGGCTGGATGAGCAGGCCGACGGCGGCACACACGTAGCCAACACAAGGGAAATAGGCAGGCTGGTACTCAACAGGATAGAGAGCAAGGGCAAGAGGAACAAGAGAGTGGAGTTTCATCTTGAAAACTTATGAAAATGATGGCTTTTTCCTCGCAAACCAGAGGAACCGGATAGAGTGAATTTATGGCCGGCTCTTCCGTTTTCTCATTTACGCTGATAGGATCGCATAAAGAAAAACGCTGAAAATTCTTTGGCTGTTCCTCCACACTGGAAATGTGACATTTGTCAAAACCATTCCAAACGTAAACTGGCAGAGCCATGACTGCTCATGAAGGTTAAGAGGGCGCAACAGACATAACCAAATCCAGGGAAGGGAAAGCGACAGATACCACGGGGCGGGATAATGAACCCATGTCACTTTTAAGTAGTCGGAAAAGCATTCATGATAATATGGAGATTGTTGTTGTTGGATGCAGGGGATTCGGCCAGGTTCACCTGAGGTCCATAAGAAATGCGGATATCGGGATAGTTGAAAGGAATCCTGAAGTCAGGAAGAAAACGATGGATACTTTCGACATCTCACACGTTTACGATTCATATGAGGATGCGCTGAGATCTGGCGCAGATGTCATCGATCTTGTCGTGCCGCACAATCTCCACAGAGACATGGCCATTGCTGCAATGAAGCGGGGAAAACATGTCACCGTGGAAAAGCCAATTGGCACTTCACTGAATGATGCGAGGGAAATGATAGAGTCTTCAAAGCAGAACCGTGTTAAATTTATGGTCCTGGAACAGTATTTCTTCGATCCGTCGGTAAGGGAGGCCTTAAGAATCCTGGATAGCGGGCGCCTTGGAAAAGTGCATACGATAATTGTGAGGGACCAGAGATTCTACGAAAATGAAGGTTGGAGGACAGACGCCTCATCAATGGGCGGAGGCGCCCTCATAGATGGCGGCATTCACTACATAGACACCATGCTGAATATTGGCGGACCATATGATGGGCTGTGGTCCAGATCGGTGCATGCCGGTTCGTCACTAAAGGGTGAGGACACCACAACGGCTGTCTTCACATTCAAAAACGGATCAACCGGCCTCTTTTACTACACCTGGGCATACAGGGATTCCCCAATGGTGCCCGGTCTTGAAATAATAGGGTCAGAGGGATCTCTTTACGAGGATATTTCCAGCAGATCAAGGGAAGATTTCAAGAAACCTGAGAGGAGGACAGCCTTTGGAGATCTGATCCTCAACGGCAGGAATCTTAACGTCCCCGCATATGATGTGTTTCAGGCAGAGTTTGATCAGTTCCTTGACTCCGTCTCAAACGACAGGCCGGTGCCGTACGATCCTGAACTGGCATACCGCGATCTTGAGGCTGTACTCCGGATATACGGCCAGGCCGTATAGTTGACGATACAACGAATATTGACACTAGGGCATAATTCTTCGAATCAGGATTGTTTTGAGCCTGGATTTATCATCTTTTCCGTAACGGCAATGGCCTGTGAGGTCTGCTCAAGGCTCCGGTTTTTGGTCTCACTTATTGTTAAAACCGTGAGCAGAGCGCCGAGTGCAGCTATGACAGTTAGCGTGCCCAGAACTGTCTGTAGGCCGTAGAGCGTCTCAATTACCGGGATAAGGAAAGTGAAAATCCCAGCACCCAATTTTCCGGATGACGCAGAAATGCCGTGTCCGGTAGTTCTGAATTCTGTCGGAAACAGTTCTGTCGGAAGCAAAAATGTTGTTGAATTCGGCCCAATATTTCCAAAGAGATATGACATTCCATACAGGGCTACAAAAAGTGTAAGATCCTTAGTTATGGAAACATACTTCAGGGCAAACGTGAAGTAAATTATGGCCATGGCGGTGAAACCGATCCACTGAAGCTTCTTCCTGCCAACTCGATCCACGAGACTTACGGCTATCCAGTAACCAGGCACAGCAAACATTCCTGCCAGAATGGCATTCCCCAATGCTATGTTGAAAATAGTTGATCTGAGATTTCCAGCTACAGCCCCATACCCGATCTCGTTTAATATCTGTCCGCTGTTAATGGAAGTGCCGTAGAAAGCCATGTCGAAGAGAAACCATGATCCGGCTGTGCCAATGAGTATTATCCAGTACCTCCTGATGAACTGGGATGGGGTCATCCGCCTTGACTCCGTGTTCTTTCCAGATATCCTGACCGGTTTGCCGGTTGCAGCTTCCACTGCCATGGCAGCTCTCCGCGTATCTCCAACCTCAAGTGAATATCTGGGGCTCTCCTTTATTCTCCTCCTCAGATATATGACCGATCCTGCGGGAACTGCGCCAAATCCCAGCATGAATCTCCATGCGTAATCAAGAGGCAGGAAATGAATTGCGACCAGGCCGATAAGAGTTCCGAAGAGAAGCCCGAATCCCTGCATTGCGAAGACAGAAAGCACCATCTTGCCCCTGTTTCTAACGTTTGAGAATTCGCTCATTATTGTGGAACTTACCGGGTAGTCTCCGCCAACACCTATTCCAAGAATGAATCTGGAAATGATTAGCATTGTAACGCTTGTTGACAGGGCCGAAACTATTGCGAAGACTACAAGGATGCTCATCTCCAGCCCATATATGTATTTTCTACCCTTCAGGTCAGCTATCCTCCCGAAGATAAGAGCTCCCACAAATGCACCGAAGAGAGCCACCGATCCGATCATTCCGGTTTCCACTGAAGCTGCGGAAACAGGCCCGATCATGCTTCTTCCAAATATGTTATGTCCGGCAGTTATGTTGAAAACTGCCACAATAATGGGGATGGCAGTAGAGGTTACGAAGAGATCGTAGGCATCAGAGAAGAACCCCATGCCGGCTGTAAAAAGTGTTTTTATGTGGAATTTGCCCGTCCTTGCCTGGTCAAGGGCTCTGAGCAGGTCACTGTTATCATGAGGTTCAACCATCTCTCTTCGTGACCATGATTGGTATACGCCCTTTGATTGTTACCTAAATAGAATATATGCGAAAATATGCAATATTTATTTTTCAATAGAATATATATTATCTTTACGTAATCTACAGACTCTCAATGAATCGAACCAATCAGTAAAGATTTAATCCTTAACTTGAATGAAAGTGCATGTTTACTCGCCGAGGAGATACAGGTGAAACGGATACAGGACTCAGGGAAAGGGTTAGCAAGGGATCAGCCCTTGTGAATCTTGAGGGTACCCTTGACGAGACCATATCATTTATCGGTCATGCAGCAGTACTCTCCAGGTGGGATGACATCAGGTCCGACCTGCGGGAGATCCAGCTTGATCTGTTCACGCTTGGAGAGCATGTTTCAGCTTCAGGAAAACGCCGGACCATAGGAAAGGAGAGGACTGAGTGGCTGGAAGAGAGGGTTAAAGTCTACAGGGCGGAAATCGGCAAGATCCGGCTTTTCGTGGTTCCGGACGGATCTCCGGAAGCAACTTCGCTTCACGTGGCGAGGACAGTCGCAAGGCGCCTGGAAAGATACGCCGTCTCTGTCACAAGGGAACTTCAGATAGAGATGCCTGTACTGACCTATCTCAACAGGGTATCTTCACTTCTCTTCATGCTTGCACTGGCATCCAACAGAAGGCTTGGCATAGAAGAGAGGATATGGGATATCAGGATCACCTCGTGAGAATGACCTGCCTGAGGATATCAGTTACTTGATTCCGGCTATTTCCATGATTCCATCCTTTTCCGTCCAGGAAAACTCCCCAAAATGCGAAGCAAAACCCTTTAGAATGGCCTTTATGAGTTCGCTTCTGTCAATGTTCACGTATCCCATCACTGCAGGCGGAAGTCCGCACGGTCTTATGGCAGAAAAACCAGTAAGCACATCTGGTGATATGTTTATTGCCACACCATGTAGCGATATTCCATGATCTATTGCCATTCCGATGGAAGCCACCTTTGCATTCCCAGACGGGAAAGCCACCCAGACACCAGGTTCCTCTCCAACATTTGCTGAGTATCCAAAGACACTGAGTGCATGGATGACAATATCCTCCACGGTCTTCACGAATTTTCTCACATCGAGGCCCGCTCCTGTGTCAATCCTCAGAATTGGATACACAACAAGCTGCCCGGGCCCGTGATAAGTGATGTCACCACCCCTCTCAGTCCTTACCGGATTAATACCGGGATAATTTGCAGGATCGGCTTTCCTGCCTATTGTGTAAACAGACTCATGCTCAAGGAACAGCAGCGCTCCATTTATTGATCCGGCTTTGATAGCCGACACGAGCCCATGCTGAAGATCAAGGGCACGAAGATATGGAATTATGCCAAGATCAGCTGCGAGGTTTGAAGTGGAGTGGAAGTCCATAGGCAGCCTCAGCCATCTCCTTTACGCCCTCAGATACGGTAGGATGGGGGTGGATTGTCAGACCAATATCCATGGCATTCAGTCCGGACTCAACTGCAAGACTCAACTCAGATATCATCTCAGATGAGTGTGGAGCCACTATTCCCGCCCCGTTCACGTTTCCCCTCTCATCGCAGTAAATACGGAATGTTCCGAGGGTGTTGTTCATGGTCAGGGATCTTCCGTTAGCAGCAGCAGGGAAACTTGACATCTTGCCGTTCAGGTCCCCGGTGTATGAAATTTCAGGATCAGAATATATGACATATGGCATCGCCCTGTAATCAACTCTGCTATGGATTCCACAGATGTTATCGGCAGCTATTTCGGCGTCGTAATACGCCTTATGCGCAAGCATGGGCTGCCCGGAAACATCACCAATTGCGTATACTCCCGGAACGCTAGTCATCTTTCTGTCATCCGTCCTGATGAAGCCATGATCCATCTCGAGGCCTAGCTTTTCAAGCCCGAATCCGGAGGTGTTTGGCCTCCGCCCCACGGTAAGAAGGACCCTGTCAGCCTCAAGCGATTGGCCGTTTCCAACCCTGATCGTGTATTTTTCACCCCTGTCAACGGATTCAACTTTCGTCGATACCATGATGTTGACCTTCAGGTCACGCAGTTTCCTTTCAACTGGCTTAACAAGTTCTCTGTCGACGCCAGGAAGTATTCCGTCCATCATCTCTATGATGGTTACGTTGGATCCCAGCTTGGCAAAGGCTGTGCCAAGCTCGACGCCAATGTAGCCGCCCCCTATTATGGCTAACCTCTCGGGTATGCTGTCAACATCCAGAATCTCTCTGTTAAAATAGACATCCTTCATATTCTGGAATGAGACTGGCACCGAACCCGTGGCAATAACCAGATTTTCGCATGTATATCTGTTTGAGTTTACCTCCACGGTGTTCCTGTCAACAATTGTTGCAAAACCTTTCTCAATACGAACTCCGTATGCTTTGCAGAGCGTCTCGACGCCTCCTGTGAGGCGACCTATCATTCCCCATTTCCACTTCTGCCATTCTCCCATGTCAATGCTGATATCAGCTCTGACCCCTGGCATCTCTTTCAGGTATGAAACTGAATGGGATAGTTCTATGAAAGCCTTTGAAGGAATACATCCGTAGTTGAGGCATTCCCCGCCGATCCGATCCTTTTCGATCATCAGAACCTTCTTGTTCCTCTGGCCCAGTCTTATTGCAGCGGCATATCCGCCGGGCCCGGATCCTATTATTATTGCGTCAAAGTCCATGACAGTCACCTTACAAGAAAATATTCCGGCTTCTCAAGTATCTCCTTTAGCCTGACAAGAAACCTTGTTGCCATGGCGCCGTCGATAAGCCTGTGGTCGCACGAAAGGGAGATGTAAGTCATGTCCCTTGTTCCAGCCGCATCGGATACTTTTCTTGTCCTGTGCACTCCAAGAATCGCCACCTCAGGGTAGTTTATTATTGGGGTGGAGATGAGCCCGCCTATGCTGCCTATGTTTGTAACTGTGAACGTTGAGTTCTGAACTTCGGCTAGCTTCAGATCGCTGCTTCTTGCCCGTGAGGCTAGATCCGATATTTCAGCCGCGATCTGGACAAGGCTCTTCATGTCAGCATTCATTATGACAGGAACAGTCAGTCCGTTTGGTGTATCTACTGCCATCCCTATGTTGTAAGTCTTCTTCAGTGTATAGTTGTGGGCAGTCTCATTGTATATGGCATTGAGATAGGGAAACTCCTTGAGTGCAACAGTGGACGCCTTTATGAAGAATGAGGTGTATGTGAGCTTTGTTCCCATTGACGCAAGCTGGGAGATAATGCCTGCTATTCTTGTCACATCAACCTCCTCAACCACGGTGAAGTGCGGAATTATCTGTTTGGATTTTGTCATCTTTTCAAAGATGAGCCTTCTGAGTCCGCGAGGTTCAAGTATTTCGTCCTGTGTCACTGGCATATCTAAAGCAGGCCTTGCGGCCGGGACGGCCTTCTCTTCCCTGTGCAGAGGCGGTTTCGTTTCTCCTGTTTCAGCGACAGTTTCTATGAATCTTTCCACATCATCCAGCGTTATCCTCCCATTCTCGGCAGACCCGGCGATTGTGGACAGGTCGATCCCCTTCTCTCTTGCTATCCGCCTGACGGCTGGTGATGCCAGAATCCTGCCTGCGCCTGGATGCTGTGAAGCGGCTGCAGGAATGGACTCACTCCCTGCTTGTGTCTCTTTGCGGGAAGGTGAAGAAGATTGTTCACTGGAGGGTTCTGATGTTTCTCCGTTGTCAATAAGGATCATTTCCGACCCAACCTTCACCACCTGACCTTCGGAGAACAGGATCTTTGAAACCTTTCCCTCAACGGGGGAAGGTATCTTGACGGTGACCTTATCTGTCATTACCTCAACCATTTCCTGGTCTCTGGAAACGTGATCTCCCTCCCTGACGTGCCATTTTACGATCTCTCCCTCGGAGACCCCCTCTCCAATATCCGGAAGCTTGAAACTGTACATTCATTTCACCTGAACTTCAGAACCCTGTCAACTGCGGCCACGATCCTTTTCTCATTGGGGAGG